>NZ_JBIQEC010000005.1:0-161165 GCF_045370505.1 Moraxella sp. 179-F 1C4 NHS
TGTCCAGTATCATTTGTCGGTAGTCGGTTGAGTATGCCATTTTGTTATTGTAGCACTTCTATATTTCTTTAACTATAGTTTGATGGATTGCTTGATTATTTGATTGCTTGGATAATAAAAAAGGTAGAAAAAATTCTACCTTTTTTACTTTTACGCTGTTTTTACCCTGTCATCGTTGAGAAAAACAGTCTAAGCAAATAACCCTTGGGCATATTGATCGCGGATGACTTTTTTGTCAATTTTACCCACGCTGGTTTTTGGTAATTCCGTGATAAATTTCACGTCCTGCGGAATGCCGTATTTTGGCAAATGACCGCGCTCATACGCTTGCTGCGCAATCGCGATGATGTCTTCAGCTTTGGTGTCTTGATAATCGGGTTTCAGCACAATCAGCGCCATCGGACGCTCACCCCAGCGCGCATCAGGAATCGCAATCACAGCAATGTCGGCAACGCTTGGGTGTAATGACATAATGGTTTCTACTTCAAGCGAAGAGATCCATTCGCCCCCCGATTTGATGACATCTTTTAGACGGTCGGTGATTTTGACGTTGCCTTTTGCGTCCATCCAACCGATATCTTGGGTATGCAGATAACCACCTTCCCACAGCTCGTTGCCTGCGTCTTGGTTTTTGTAATAACTCTGCGTCAACCAAGGTGAACGCACCACGATTTCGCCTGTGGATGTGCCATCGTTTGGCATACGTTTGCCATTATGCCAGATTTGCAAATCGACCAATGGCACTGGTGAGCCAGACAAGCAGCGATGCTCAATTTGTTGTTCTTCACTCATGTGTTGGAATGTTTCATCAAATTTGACAATGCTGATAATAGGACAAGTCTCTGACATGCCATAACCCGTAGACACTTCGATGCCGCTGGCTACAGCCATTTTGGCAAGCCCTTGATTGAGTTTAGAGCCACCGACGACCATTTTTAAGCCGTTGAATTTTTCTTGGCGTTTGTTGATTTCACCCAGTAGCATTTGCAAAATCGTTGGCACCCCATGGGTGATGGTGACATTGTGTTTTTTTACCAAGTCAACCATGGTGGAAGGCACATAGCGACCTGGATAGATTTGCTCCAGCCCGAGCATGGTTGCGACAAATGGAAACCCCCAAGCATGGACATGGAACATAGGCGTCATTGGCATATAGACATCTGAATAGCGCACCCCTTGACCTTCGACATTCAGCGCACAGCCAATTGCGACGACGAGCGTATGCAGGACGATTTGACGATGGCTAAAAAATACGCCTTTGGGATTGCCGGTTGTACCGCTGGTATAGAAGGTTGTGGCAATGGTGTTTTCATCAAAATCTTCAAACTCGTACTCATCGCTGGCTTGTGCTAGCATGGCTTCATATTCGCCTTGGGCGTATGATGGCATTGGCGTGTTGTTATCATCTAACCAAATCACATGCTCGACCGATGGCGCATCTTGGGTGTGGCTTTTAATCATCGGTGAAAATTCTGAATTTAACAGTAGCGCTTTTGGTTTGGCATGATTGATGGTATATAGCACTTTGTCTTCTGACAAACGCACATTGACGGTTTGCAAGATATAGCCACACATCGGGATGGCAAAATAACATTCCAAATAACGGTGTGTATCCCAATCCATGACCGCAACCACATCGCCTTTTTGTAGATTTAAGCCTTTTAAGACATTGGCTAAGCGATTGACACGTTTGAAAAACTCTTGATAGGTGTAACTGGTTTTGTCAGCGTAATGGATTTTTTTGTCGCCAGAGACCACTTTGGCGCGAGACAATAAATTTTTGATAAGCAAGGGAAAACCATAAGCTTGGTCGGCTTGTAGGTAGTTTTCGTGCTGATTTAAAATAGCTGTCATAGAACATTCCTTTGTTGTGGTATAACTGTTGTTGTATAAACAACGAGTCAATCAAATATTGCTCGTCTAACTTTCCTGTGAGTACTTCCTTGTGAGTATTGACTATATACGAGCGTTATAACCAATACAACAAAAAATATGAAACTTTCCAGTTCAATATGTTTCATATTTTTACGCTTTTTTTACACTTTGGTGAAATAATTTTTATTATAGGATTTTGTTATACTGCCTTTGCTATAATGCGCGTTACATCTCCCCACTGAATGAAAAAATATGACCCAGCATTTTTGTTTGCCTAGCGATATCAGCCCCGAACAATTTTTGAGCGAATACTGGCAAAAAAAACCACTGCTAATCAAGCAGGGCTTGCCGCAATTGGTTGGTATGTTTGAGCCAGACGATATCATCGGACTTGCCCAAGATGAAGACGCCACTGCCCGACTCATCAGCGAAAATAACCAGCAATGGTCACTTAAAACCAGCCCTCTTACCGCCAAAGACTTTCAAAAACCGCCAAAACATTGGACGGTGCTGGTGCAAAATATGGAACAATGGTCGCCAGCGCTTGGCAACCTATGGCATGCGTTTGATTTTATTCCGCAGTGGCAACGTGATGACATCATGGTGTCGTATGCGCCCTCAGGTGGCAGCGTTGGCAAGCATTATGACAATTACGATGTCTTTTTGGCGCAAGGGTACGGCAAACGCCATTGGCAATTGGGCAAGTATTGTGACCAAACCACCCAATTTGAAGCAGGTCAACCGATTCGTTTGATGAATGAGATGGGCGAGCTGATATTTGATGAGGTGCTTGAGCCGGGCGATGTGCTGTATGTACCGACCAATCTATCCCATTATGGGGTCGCCGTTGAGGATTGTTTGACTTTTTCTTTTGGCTTTAGGCGACCTACCCCATTACAGCTGCTCGATAGTTTGGCAGATGTGGCTACCCATTTTGATGATTTAGCCATTCCCCTCAAAATCAACCAACCGACGGCAGTTGCAGGCGAGCTGTCGATAGCAAGCATTCAAGATATCAAAGCGCAGCTGATTGCGCTGCTAAACTCTGAACTTGGCGATGAAATAATCACTCAAGCGATTAGCGAAACGGTAAGCAAACGTCAATATGAGCTGATGCTCCCTGACGCGTATGCCGATATTGATGAGATACAAAGCGCCTTGGCAGCGGGTGCAGTCATCAGACAAGACATGTCTAGCCGCATTATCTTTACCCAAACCCAAGCGGATTTAAAAACTCAGATAAAAATTTATGTCAATGGCTGTGCCATTGACGCGGATGATATACCCGCTAATGCGCAATCACTCCTCATTCGGCTCGCCAATGGCGAATCAATCGATGAGCAAATTTTGCAAGCATCCCATGTCGAAACTGATATAATTTGTGATTGGATAGAAAATGGCTGGGTAATGCTTGATTACCCTGAAGACATCATTGGATAACGAAAAAATATTATGAGCTATTATTTTGGGTTTACCCCTTCCGTAGAATTGAGCGCTACCATTGATAAGGCGTATGAGCTGATTGCTAGCAAAAGCAGCGAACGTTATGACGTTTATCGCGATAAAATCACCCAGTTGACCAGTAAAGAGCTGATGGATGCGCTACTGATTAAATTAATCGAATCGCTACCGGATGATTCAGAACGAAAAGCGCATTTGATTAAAACCGCAGAAACCATTGAAGCGACTAGCGATAAACTCATTAACACACTGTTAAGCCCTACAAAAAATGAAGATGTGTTACCTAGCTTTGATTTTTTTGACCAAAAAGTATTAAAAAACACCCAATCGGGTGAACGTCGTATCTCAGTGCCACTCACTGACGAGCTAGCAAAGAATTTACTGGCTACCATAGAAAACGTTCAAGCAGGTAACGGGCTTGAAGAGCAGCAAAATTTGATTCGGTTATTTGGCGAGCTAACCAAAGCCTGTTTGCAGCATTTTTTGGTCGACTTTACCAAAACGCTCAATTTAAATATGCTGAAACGTGCGGCAATTCCAGTGACCGATGGCGTCATCGTCAAAGTAATTGATATCGCCCTACGCCGTTTAATCCCACAAATGCCGCAAGAATCACTTGAGCGTTTTACCAAACATTACCAAGCGTTAATATTTAACGATTAGGTATTGCTAACCGTTATTATTCAATTAGCTAAAACTGCGTTACAATAGCCCACTTATTTTTTTAAATTAATAGGTCCACCATGAATCAACTTAGCAATCAGCAAATCGAAGAAGCGCTACGCAATTCTGAATGTCTTATCAGTAGTTTTGAAGTGAGTAGTGCTTACGAGCGTTTGGCAGCCAGTGTCAACCTGCACTATGCAGGTCAAAATCCCATTGTGATGGTGGTGATGAATGGCGGGTTGATTCCAGCAGGTCAACTGCTTACCCAGTTTACTTTTTATCATCGTATGTACTATATCCATGCGACCCGCTATCGCAACAACCAAGGCACCAATGAACTTGAGTGGAAATTCAAACCTGATATTGATTTGGCGGGCGAAGATATTTTATTGATTGATGATATTTTTGATGAAGGCATTACCCTAAAAGCGGTGGTGGATGAGCTGGCAAAAGAAAATCCAAAATCTATCCGCACCTGTGTGCTACTCAATAAACTCCATGACCGAAAAGTTCAAGAGTTTAAAGTCGATTTTGTGGGTCTAGATGTGGCAGATCGTTATGTGTATGGCTGCGGTATGGACTATCACGGCTATCTACGCCATATGCCAGGGATATATGCGTTAAAAAATGTGTAAAACTGCTTGTCATAAATAAAAAGGTATCGTTGGATACCTTTTTTTATGGCGTATTTTTTAGAAGATATCTTTTTATAATGCCTGTTTTATGACCTATCCTTTATGGCATGTTGTTGAGATGCTCAAATTGTAATTGCAAACCAGTTTGCCGCACCGCTTTTTGCGTCACAGCTAACTCAAAATTCTCTTTAGCGCTATATATGGATAAAGCGGATTTACTGCGCGTCACCGCTGTATAAATCAGCGCTTGGCTTAGTAGCCTTGTATGCGCTTTATCAATACAAATGGCGACCGTATGAAACTCTGAGCCTTGTGACTTATGAATGGTCATCGCATAGGCATAGTCGCAACTTTCACGGCTTAACCGCTGAATAGGTATCACTTTTTCTGCAAAACACGCGTATAGCTGCCCTTGATACAACAGACAAATCGCAATATCGCCATTAAATAACCCCAACTGATAGTCATTGTTTTGGATGATAATCGGTAAACCGTGATAAAAGTAAGCTTTGGTTCGAGTGATTTTGGAAAATTCGGTAAAAGCTAGGCTCATCTTTTGGTTGATTGATTGGGTGCCCAATTGTCCTTGATGACCTGCACACAGAATGCGATACCTATCAAATACTTCAAATAACCCTTTTCGATTATCCGCTTCAAAAATATTGACAGGCTGGCTGTACCATTGCTGCATAAGCGCAAAAAATGGATGATAAGGTTTCGCTAATTGGCTGAAAACAGCAGGCAAACTCGAAGACGCATCAATTGGGTAAAAAGGAATATTGGCTATTTGCTGTTTTTTACCAGCCAAATCTGATGGATTTTCACTTTGAGATAGCTTGATTGATTGTAAATCAATGGGTTGTAATAATCGCTGGATTAACTTTATTTTTTTAGGTGCAGGCAAATTTTGCTGAATGGCGAGAGCAAACTGACCGACAACTGAATTTGAATCAAAGCGTTTTGACTCGGTCAATTCCGTAATATAAGGCTGCAAACGCGTCACCGCGCACAAATCTGATAGAACCGACCCTGCGTCTACTGCCGCCAGCTGGTTTGCATCACCCAACAAAATCAGCCGACCCGTGGGTTTGATAGCATCAACCAACTGACTGGCGAGCTCAAGCCCTAGCATGGACGCTTCATCTACGATAATCAAATCATCAGGTAATGGATTTTTGGCGTGATAGCGTGGTATCCCATCACTACCAATACCCAAAAGCCGATGTAATGTTTTTGCATTGTCCAAAGTGATTTCTTCATCTTGCAAGCTTTTTTGCAAGCTTATACGTAATGACTCTTGCATACGCTGCGCCGCCTTCCCTGTGGGTGCAGTCAAGGTGATAGATAAAGGCGGTAAATTAGGGTCTTGTTTTCTTTTGTGCTCGTGCGCCTTTTGCAAACTGGTTACCAGCTTCGCCACGGTAAAAGTTTTGCCGGTACCAGGGCCACCGATAATAATACTCAGTGCGTGTTGGCTTGATTTTTCGATAGCGAGTTGCTGCATCGCATTGGGCTTGGGCGCCAAACTGTTATCGACCTCTTGTGATGAAGATATACCATTGAATGCCGCCACTTTTCTATGGGCAATTTTCATCAACTGTTTGGCTAATGATTGTTCTTCATACCATTGCCGATGCAGCCAAACAATGTAGCTAACTTGCGTTTCACCAACTCCATCAACTGCTTGGGTAAGCTTTTGAAGAATGATAGGCGCATTGGTATCATGGTTGCGTAATTCATCATCCGCCCCTATTACGCTTGCCCAGTTATCGTCCGTTAACTCTGCAATGAGTGATTTTTCATATTCATCATTGACCGTCATTTCATACATAGTATGACCTTCTGACAGTTGTTCATTGATTTGGTCAAAAATTTGTAGGATTTTCGGTTCTTCTTTTGTTTTTTGGTCGTTAATTTGATTTTCTTTGCTTAGGCTATTTTTATTGATCTCTGTATTGATTAGCTGTGATTTTTGCTGCTTGCGGTATTGAATAAAACTGGCTAATTGGGTTAATTTAGCAGTTTCTTCAATTGTAGCGGTTGGCTCAGTCGTGTTTGTTTTCATAATAACTTCTTTATGCTTAATGGTTAATTTTAATTGCCGTTGGGATACCCGAACATATCATCGAGTGCCAAGATAAAGTCACTATCAAACTGCTTTACTAGTTTCCCACAGATAGCGTGTTTGGGTGACATACCGCGTAAAAAAGCATACTCGACCGCACCCAAATGGGTATTGATATCATAATTGGGTAGTCGTAACTTTAAATAGCGATGTAGCGCCACTTGGTAAATGCTGGCTTGTAACCAATAACTATGCGTGGTCATCGCGTCATATAATGCCGCTGGGTTATAATTGTCGAAATCACTGCCGAGATAATTGCTTTTATAATCGACGATAAAAAACTGTATGCCGTGCTGATACACCAAGTCAATTTCCCCTTTGAGATACTGCCAAACCATGGTGTTGACTTCTTGGCTCTGCAATTGCAGGGGGATATCAAATTGATGGAACAACCTGTTTAAGTCGCTAAATGACAAATGCTGATTTAAGCGTAAATTAAACCCTAATTCAGCAACTTTTTGGTTATATTTGATATTGACCAGCGGCACTGCCGAAGCGGATAACGGTGTATGAATGATATCATCCAGCCAATCCACCAACGCGACATAATCAGGCTGCAAATCATCAATGTTGATATCATGCCAGTTGCCATACTGCCCTGCACTACTCTCTTTTGTAGAAAAGTAATTGCTCGGCATTTGGTAGCGTCTTAACGTGCGATCCACCATGACTGACCAGCGTTTTAACTTATCTGCTCTGGAATCTTGCTGTGGTACAGCCAACTCAGGGGTTTCATTGTAGTTATTGGCAATATCTTCTAAGATACTATGTAAAAAAGTCCCCGGGTTTGTGCCTTTTTCAAAGTTAAATCTAATGGAATTAACCTCGTTACTCGACTCCCCCGCTAGCCTACTATTGGGGACAGGCAACAAATTGGTTTGCGCCGCTGCTAAAATATCATCATCTTGCCTGTCTTCCGCATTAACCACTGTGTCAACGCTGGTATGGTCAATATAACGAGACAATGCAGTAAAACTGGTATTCGCCCATCCTTTAAAGGCGTCGATGGTGATGACTTTGATGATTTCATCGTAATCAATCTTAGCGACCGTAGCATTTTGTTCATTTTGCTTATTCGTTTTGGAGGTGAACTTTAGCTTTGAGTCATAGTATTTACTTAGGCTATTTGAATCTATGATATGGGTCGTTTCAGTCAACGTTTCTTTGACAGCAAATTTTGCTAAATCGTCCATGAAAGGCGCCAAAGCAGAATTTTTCACTGCAGATTTTTTGGCGACAGTAACAAGATACACTTGTTCTTTTGCGCGGGTAAGGGCAACGTACAATAATCGCAGTCGTTCCTCGTAGGCAGATTGGTCTTCAATGGCGACATAATTGATTGGGTTGTTATCGGTTATTTGGCTGGGCAACGCGGTCAATCGGCGGCTTAACAACGGATTATCATGATTTTGGGTCAATTGCGGCGTTGCTTGATGGGTGCTTTGTATGGCATACAGATATAACGGCGCACCATGAAACTTGGCTTTACTCTCCCCGGTAAATCCAACCACAAACACTATCGGAAATTCCAAGCCTTTAGACGCGTGAACCGTCATCAGTTGCACCCCTTCATCGGATGGCAAGCGCTGCTGCGTTGACCAATCTTCTTTTGGCTGCTGCTGCACTTGGGCGCAGAACCACTCAAACAGTTGATGCTCGCCTACCTGTCCATTGAACTGGTCGCTAATAATATCTAACAACTGGCGCAAATCGATGAGCAATCGCTCGCCATTTGGATGTTTGGCGAGGCGCTGCCAAAAATTGAGGGTGATTTGGTTGGGTAAAGTAAGCGGTTGATTGAGTAGCCACTGTATCGCAACCAAAAAACTGTGTTTTTGCCACAATTCGCTAGCGGTCAATACCAGTTGCTGAATCTCAGCCAGACTGGTGTTTGTTGACGCTTGATGAGCTTGTCCTTGCGCCGCTTGGGCGTTAGTTTGATTAAGCGCATCATACAACTGGTTGATTTGTTCAAGGGTCAGCTGAAAAAAACTAGACAACATCAAGGATTTTAATTTTGATTCGCTAAATGGTGTCAATAGCACGCTTTGCAAGGTCATCAAATCAACACTCATACTATCGCCAAAGACACTTTGACTACCACCTCTGACCGTCGCAATCCCATGATGATGTAAGCGTTTTTCGATGGTATGAAGTTCATTGTTTTTGACTGCCAACACACAAATATCACTTAGCGTCAAGCCACGATTTTGGTAGCTTAATAGTTTGCCATCATCAAATAAATCAAAAATTTGCGCGGCAATCGCATCTGCATAATCCACCGTTTTTTCATCACTTGATGAGATGATGTCATTCGAGGAATCAGTATCATTTGATATGGCGTCATTCTCGGCTACTGCCACCACTTGCTGACTATAAGGCGCTTTATATTCGATAGCAATATGATTGAACGCAGGTAATCTAGCAGCTTCATTGCCTACCCCATTACCGATAACCAGCTCAGCGGTTTCGCGCGTGGCAGAGATTTTACGATAATAAATTTCACGCCCCATAAAATACGGCTGTTGGCTGATATTGGGCAGCTGGTCGGCTTGATTTGGGTCAATATCTTGCTCGCCAACGCCATACCAGTGATTGAGGCTATCAATCAGCGCAGCTGACGAGCGATGGTTTTGGTTGAGTGACTTGGGCTGTTCCGGAAATAATTTTTTTAGCGTGGTGTAGTTTTGTACATCCCCGCCGCGAAATCCATAAATTGCCTGTTTCGGATCCCCTACCAACAGCAAAAACTGCGAGGGTGTGTGATATTTTTTAGCATTTGATTTTTCTGCTTTATCTGCTGTCTCTGGCTCAAAATCTTGTAAATAAACCCTTTGAATCAGTAACGCTTGTTCGGTGTTGATATCTTGCGATTCATCAATTAAGGCGATGGGATACTGATGGCGAATATAACGCGCTAACGACTGACCTTTTTTGCCGGATAACGCATCGTTTAACCGCGCCAATTGTAAGGCAAAGGTAGTTAGCCGCTGTGATTCAAGGCGTTTTGGTAGGTGGGTACGCACATAACGGCTGATAAACTGGATAAAGTAAAAATTTACTTGTTTAAAGTAGTCTTGCAAGGCTTGCGTTTGTTGGATAAGCTGCCAAATGTTGTCCACGATATCAAAGGATTTGAATGTAGCGCTTTGCTGTTCTTTTTTGCTATTAAAGCCTTTATCGTTGGCGTATAAATCTTCAATGCCTTCTAGCACCTTGACTATATTGCCAACTTTGTACATAGCAAAAACATTGGTAATGTCACCTGTGCTGAGTAAATTTTGCAGATTTTTAATTTCGTTAAAGTGTTTATGAAGTTTATTGCTAGCACTAAACCCTTGGGCTTTACGAAAGTCGCTATCGAAATATACCTCAAACCCACTATCATTATCATCTGCAATCGACTGCATCAGCGCCTTGATAGCAGTAGTATCAAACGTTGTCAATGTTACCGTATCGATGTCAGCGGTATAAAAATTCAGCGCGCGATTGACCGCCTCATAGTAATCATCAACCGGTAAAAACACGTTATTGTCAAACATCATCGGATACAATTCAGGCATATTGGCATTGACCTGCGCCATAAATGCCCTAATTTGGTCGTGAATCATACCCTTGATGATGCCGCTGACATCATTACTGATTTGCACCTCTGCAGAAAACCCCGTTTCGCTACTGTATTCTCTTAGCCACTTTTGACACAAACTATCAAGGGTGCTGACAAATAAGCGATCAAGCTGGTTGAGCGCCAATGTGGTGCGCTGCAGTGCGATACGAAAATTGACGGTATTTTTGGCAGGTTTATGGGTGCTGTTTTCACTATCATCGGCGGTTGGCTTTGGGGTACTTATACTTGCTTTCGGGCTTGCTTTCAGGCTTTCTGCTGGGGTTACATCTACCGGCAAACCAAAGACTTGTTTGGCGATCCACTCAATTAAGTGTTTATTGATAGGGTCTTGGTACTTACCCAGTAAATTTTTTTGTGCCGCAAGCGCTTGTACCTGCGCAATAAAGTGCGCATATTTTTGCACGGCGATAGCTTTGTTGCTATCCAACTCACTGTCATTTAACGGTGTAAATGTAGAATGATTAATCATTTGCAGCAATTGATAAAAATCTTGCAAGCGCTCACGAATCCGCTGGCGCATTTCGGCAGCGGCACTTCGCGTAAAGGTCGTGGCGATAATTTTTTCACACGGCTGCCCCGCTTGCACGATTAGTCGCAACATCACGCCCGTCAGCGTCCATGTTTTGCCTGTGCCTGCTGAGGCTTCAATCAAATGACGCCCCGTCAATGGCAAAGTGACTGCAGGAGGTAGTAAAGATTCAGCGTCTTCTTTAATGCGTGCTTCGTCGATGTTTGTTTGAGTGTTTGTTTCGATGTCTGCCTCGATATTTGTTTCACTACTTACTTTTATGCTTAGGGTATGAAGATCGTGTTTCATAAGATTTCTTTGATAAAAATGCGTGTCATGCTTCAATGAGTTGGTGCAATTCTTTGAGCATAGATAACATAGGCTCATAAATCAGCGCGCCCAACGTCTGTGCAAACCCAATAACCACCGATGGTTTATAATCGCCGATTAAATGCTGCCAAATCGGGTAGTTAAACTGGTTCACATCCACAAAATTAAAGTTACTGTCTTTTAGCCAATCACCTAGATGCTGGCTGGCTGGCGCCTCTGGCTGTTTTTGTTGTTTTTGTAAAAATGACAGGCAAAAAGCGGGCGGTACAATGGTTACGACGCTATCGATGAGTTGATACACCATCACAATGTCCTGCAAATAACCACAGGCTTGCTCACAAGGGATGGCAGGTAGATACACGGTTTTTTTATTGCTAAACTGCCATAGCGAAAATCCATCATTCAGCTGTGCTTGTTGAGCCGTGGTGCGGCGAAGCACTTGCCAACATAAATGATGCAGCCAAAATTGCAATAGGTATTTTTCTTTGCCAGACGTTGGCAAATAATTTAACCAATAGCTGGGATTGGCAGCTGCTGCAACCTGATCTTCAATTGATTGATACGGTTTATATAATGGCAAGTTGGCAGTGATGACCCAGCTTTCTTTACTGTCCATCAGTCCCGCTTGTTTATCCAGCGCCAAGGCGTTAATGGCGATTCGCTGCTCTTCACAGGGGGTTAACGCCGTTGCCACCCAGTGGATGACCTCGTCCGTATTTTGTACATCTAATGCCTCAAATTTTTGTGAATAAAAATCCCCTAATAACTTTGCTTCAGTAGCATCGAGCTGTTGGCTGATGGTTTTTAAGTGATGAACAAAGTCCTGCAAATCTTTTTTGAGTTGTTGCTGATTTTGCTGCAACGATTGGTAACGGTTCACCCCGGCTGGCAATAACTCATTGATAGCGATGTTGATTGATTCTTGAATGATTGGCTTTTGCGCGTTTACTGCCAGTTTCATCTCGTTTTGATGTTTATTATCGTCCTTATCGGACAAGGCTTGGGCAAAAAAAGCATCTAACAAAGATTTACGCAATAACCAACCATCTAACGCATCCAAGGTTAACGATTCAAACTCGTTATCACCACTATCATTGTCACCTTGGGCAGCGATAGCAATGTTTTGTGCTTTCACAAAGGCTTTGGCAGGATCGGCTAGGTTGCCAAAGATTTTACTCAAGTTGACATAATGCTGCTGCGACTGTTCAGGCATATCAGACAGCTGCTGTTTTAGTTGTTGCCACTGCGATAGCCAGTCAGTTAGTTGCTTTGTATCCCAGACTTGCACGATTGGCTGAGTGGACATAGCGTTTTTATCTTGCAGCGCTGTATAAAGATTGTGCCAAATTTTGGCCGGTGGGTACAGGGCAGTTTTTGACAGCTTGATTTGCTGGTCTAAGCTGGCTGTGGTTTGTTGTAAATCAGCGGATACCCTATCGTCATTAATTTGCTCGGGACTTTGAATGCTTTTACCTTTATGCTCGCTTTTTTGCTCGTTTTTTTGCTCAGCTTGCGGCAATTCAAAATAACTTTTATCAAATGGCAAGGCGGCATGATGGGTGACCAAATACGCTTTTACCCATTGTTCAAAGTTGGTTGACTGGGGATTTGGGGGATTTTGAGAATTGTTGCTTAGGCTATTTTGGTCGTTATTGGGGTCAAGAATAGCGTCATCACTTGCCATTCGGTTTTGCAAAAAGTCGAGTAATTCCTGTACGGGACTGGCAGGTAAATGCTCGTGGGTATCTGTGGTACTTTTACCATTATAAAATATCCAGCACGCTTGCTTGGCGCACAGCAGCGCATCCAAAAACGCACCTAAATCGTCATCTTCTCGAAATCTGTCACCGCGAATCGGCAACCCTGCCTGCATCAAGTTATAACGGTTTTGCTGCTCTTGCTTTGGAAACTCAGATAAATTCAAATTGAGCATCACCACCAACTTATACGGCAGGCTGCGCACTGAACCGATACGGGCAAAGGTAATTACGCCAGAGGGCTCGGCACTTACTTGCTGATTGATAATCGATTGGGCGATGTTTTCGAGTACAAAAGTGAGTTTAAGTGGCAAATTCTCGGTGTCAATTTGCTGCACTGGCTCGGTAGCTGGGTTGGGGTTTTTTGCGGTTTTGATTTTCACCGTAGCGAGGTATTTGCTATTGGCTTCGATATTTTCTTTTAGGTCATTTTGTGCGGCAAAAATCGCGCGCCACGCATTGGTTTGATTAAATAGGCTAAATTTTTGTTGAATGAGTTTTTCTATTTGGCTTAGCCAGTCAGGCAGGGTTTTGACGTCATTACCTAGGTGACGATTGTCATCCAACGTTTGATAAATATCACACAGCACAGCGACGATGTCGGCATCCGCCATGGTCAAGCTTGTCAGTGGTACAAACTTCTCTACCACGCCAAAGCTATTGGTATACTCGCCAAAACTGACCAGCGTGGCTTTGGGCATCATCACGCCAGCGACCAAGCGCTCAAGCGCATAAGCAAAGGTGTATCGATAGTCATCATCGGCGGCACTTAAGGTTTGCTGCAAATGCAGCTCGTCAAACCCGCGAATAAATCCTGCCTGAGTCAGCAAATCACAAGCACGGGTCATCTGCTCCAAATTAAGCCCAAAGCTTTCATATAGTGGCGCTAGCATCAACCAATCAAATACTTCACTACGCTGAAACCGAGCGCCCGCACGATTGAGCAGCGTGTAGTACCCTGTAATCGCTTGCCAAAGCAGGTTGATATCTTTTGCCACCACGCCTGTCACTTTGGCGGGCAACTGATAGCCATCACCGCCCACATGTTTGGGGAATGTGGCTTCGATGATGTTTTGGTGGGTTTCGATATCGGGCAATAATACCAAAATATCTGACAATGCCCGTCTATCCCAAGGATCGGTGGGAATCTGCGCGGGTGTGGCTTGCATGTCGCTATAATTTAGCCACCCGATAATCATACTGCGTAGCACTTCAAGCTGGCGCACCATGCTATGACAGACATGAATGGCAATACTGGTATCAAGTGGTTTGGGTCGCCATTTCTCTACGTTTTCAAGTTGCTTATTGGATTCATGCTTAAGTTTGTCTTTGATGGCTTTGTATAGACCCAGCGTGGATTCGATATCTTTCAGCCCATTACTTTGAATATTGGCAAGCTGCTGCTGTAAAAGCTGGGTTTGCTGCGCGAGGTTTTGGCGGCCATCTTCACTCGCTGCTTTTGCTGCCTTTGCTGCTTTTGTTTCATCGCCTTTCACCAGTTTAAGCATGTCATTGATTTTGGCAGTGGTCGCGACTTCTTCTAGCATTAAGATGTCATGTTGGATAAATTCAAGTAACGTATTGGGCGGCGTGTTATCAAAATCATCTTGCCACAGTACATGTTCATATTCATTACCCGATAAGCTTGCCAGCATGGCAAACACTTCACGCGATTGTTTGCCAAACCGTGACAATAAAGTATGACCATAATCCTTTAGATACCAAGCGTCATGCTTGCTGGCATCGTCTTCCATTTGCATTTGCATGAGCCAATTTTTATCGACGATATCTGCCCAAAATTGCTCTGACGGGTTAAAGTGTAAAATCGTGACGTCGGTGAGCACCCCTAAGCGTTGCAAATCCAGTAACTCTGTCGGTGGTAACTGCTGCAAAGTAAATAAAAAGATGTGTTTTGGTAACTTGCTACGGCTGATGTTGCGGATACGGGTCTCTGAATGGTTTAATGCTTGCCAAAACTGCTGATGCAGCAGCTCGCGAAACCGGTAGTCATCATCAAACAGCTGCCGCCATAAAAATCGCTGCGCGGCTTCTAACTGTTCGTAGTGCTCAACGAGCCAGTCTGGTGTGTCAATGGCGTTGGACGCATCCCGCCCGTTTAAGCGGTTATGCAGCGCATCTTTTTTGGCAATCATGTCACTCACCGCCACAGGCTTGTCCTGCCCCCAATTACTGAGCCACTGCGGACGATAGGTCATATAGCGATTGAGCATATTTGCCATATCACTGGCTAGCTGCCAGATGCGTTGATCTTGGGTTTGCAATTCAGCAGATTGGCTAATCACGTCATTAGACAGTAGCGATTGGTTATTCGCCCAGCTTAATCTGTCAAAGATGGCGGGCGTATCAGGTGCAAAACCAGTCGTATTTGGGCTATCCGCTTCTTTGTCTTCAACGTCTTCAACCAACGGCGATAAAAATGGATAAAGCGGATGTTGCGGCTGCTCCACAATGGCTTGCCGGTACTGGGTTAAATAGCCAAATATTTGCCACTGCATGACGTTTTTGGACAGCATTGCCACTTCTGGCACGTCT
This sequence comes from Moraxella sp. 179-F 1C4 NHS, assembly GCF_045370505.1. Taxonomy (NCBI): domain Bacteria; kingdom Pseudomonadati; phylum Pseudomonadota; class Gammaproteobacteria; order Moraxellales; family Moraxellaceae; genus Moraxella; species Moraxella sp. 179-F 1C4 NHS. The sequence continues at coordinate 15,539 of NZ_JBIQEC010000005.1, forward strand.
AATATATCGTCGTCTTCCGAGATGCGCGCATAAGTTCTTAAAACCCGCTGCATCAGTCCCAAAAAATAGCGACCCCAAAATTCAGTAGTCACTAAGGTGCTGATGCCTGCCTTATCTGCGACTTGTTTTTTTAACCACTCCCCCATGACTTTAGATGGCACAATCACCTGAAATGGCTCAAAAATTGAGCCTTGATAACTGGGATTTTTGTAGGCGTTTAACAGATGGTCAAATAGCTTATCGACTTTATTGCTTTGTACAATCGTTAGCATGCAGTAAATACTCAAGAATTTTATAGATAGTGAGTGGGTCGCTCAAAAAATTATACAGCAAAAAAATGCACCACCATCACCGCTCAATGAAAAAATCGCCCGAATTACAACATTCGCGACAGCCAGTGTCGCCTACAATCTATTAAACTCTGTAACTCACTTAGCTGTCATACAATACAAAATATGCAATACGCGGCGAACAAAGTGATAAACTTATCCCTACGTCACTCATGAGTATGTTTTTGGTTACGTTTCATTTTTAAGTGTTGTAAGCCATTTATTTTACTTATAATATTAAGCTTACTAGGTCTAACGTATAAAAGAAAAAACCGTATAAGAGAAAACAATAAGGAGACGATCATGACTGACAATACTAACGCTAACCCTATCGACAAATCTCAATTAGACAACGCCCAATCTGATGTTGCCAATGAAGCGATGGAAGGCATCAATCGTACCGACATCAACCAAGATAATGCGAGCACTCCTACCTCTAAGGGCTCTGATGAATCGCTACTTGATATGTTACATGAGGCGAAAAAATTCGAAGATGAAGATGAAGAATAAGATAAAATCAAACGGTTAAGGTCGCTACTTAGCCGTTTTTTTACGGGTTAATAAATATGTTTGATAAGCCAACGCTGACGATAACACAATCACAATGGGTAACATCAGCGTCATGTATTTGTAGTGGATATAACCCAAAGCACCTAATACCCCGCCGCCGCAAAAGCTATACCATATCATCGCTTGAAACACGAACATCTTCTTATTAATCGGTCTGCCTGCCAGCCAATTCCCCAAGGCTGAGCCCATATCTGAGGTCAATCCTGTCAAATGGGTGGTGCGAATCACGGCACCGCTATAGGTCGCGACCATCGAATTTTGCAGTCCGCAAGCCATCGCGGCAAACACCTGTCCCCAAAATGACTGATAGCTAAATAAAATTAGACTGATGATTAATAAACTTGCTTCAATTAACAGAGCCTTGCCATAGCGTTTACCTTCTTTTAATGCCGTACTACCCACCACAAAGCCACTGATAACTGCCCCAGATAAAAACGATAACAGCACGATACAAACCATCGCCATCTGCTGGTAGTGCTGTTCCGCCAATGCTGTGGCAAATAGCGTCACATTGCCCGTTACATGCGAAGCGGACAAATGGGTGAAGCCGACTAATGCGGTGCTATTGATACACCCTGCATTAAACGCCAGCACGCAGCCACCCCATAAAATCCACTTAGGTAATTTATTAATCATTATATACCGCCATTTATCAGTCTTTAGCTGATTTGCCAAACATGTTAAGCCTGACAAAAAATGGTAAGCTTAACCAGACGGCTTTGCAATCCCTATCCAAACATCAAGCAAAAAAAGTAAGCAAAAAAACAGCAAGCAAAAAAAAGAGCAACCATGGTCGCTCTTTTATCAACATAGCAGTCTAAAAATTAGTCTTCTACCTGCATCATCACTTGTTCAGAGAGTGCCACGGTATTAAACCCAGCATCGACAAATAAAATCTCGCCGGTAATACCAGACGCCCAAGGCGATAACAAGAACATCGCGGCATTACCGACTTCTTCAATATTGACATTGCGCTGTAGCGGTGACATTTTGGCGTTGGTGTCGAGCATTTTACGAAATGATTTGATACCGCTTGCCGCCAAGGTACGAATCGGACCTGCAGAAATCCCATTGACACGGATACCATCGCTACCCATTGAGCTCGCAAGGTAGCGAATACTCGCTTCCAGACTCGCTTTGGCTAAACCCATGACATTGTAGTTTGGCAACACATGGATACTGCCTTCATACGTCAAGGTTAACAGCGAGCCTTGGCGTTTTGCCAGTAACTCACGGCTGGCTTTAGCAAGTGCTACAAAGCTGTAGCTACTAATATCATGGGCAATGGCAAAGCCTTCACGGGTGGTCACTTGGGTAAAATCACCATCTAGCTGATCGGCAGGGGCAAAACCAATGGCGTGTACGACCCCATCAATGCCCTCTGGCCAGTGTGCAGCAACTTGGGCAAAACACGCTTCGATTTCGCTATCTGATGCTACATCACAGGCCAATACCTTCTCTGCACCAAAAGTTTCGGCTGCCATATCCACGCGTTTTTTCATTTTTTCATTCGGATAGGTCAAAATTAAACTCGCGCCTTCACGATGTAACGCTTCTGCGATACCCCAAGCAATCGATAATTTACTGGCGATACCGGTAACAACGAAACGCTTCCCTGTTAATAGCATGGTTTTTCCTTATTTTTCAGTGAACGAATATGCACTATAATAGCTCAAAATTAGGCGTTAATTCTAGCAAAAAAACCTAAACAAAGCAAATTTAGTGATTTTCATCCCGTTTGTGACAAAAATCGCTTTACAAATAGTGGTAAAGCGTTAAGCTATGCCTATTTTTTTAAACTTAAATGTTATCATGACTATGCCTGCAAATTTTGACGAGATTATCCAACAAAACAGTGATGCCTACCGCACCCTAATTGCATCGACAGGGGAAGACTTAACACGTGAGGGACTGCTTAATACCCCAGAACGTGCCGCTAAAGCCTTTAGTTTTTTGACCCAAGGCTATCATCAAGACTTGGTCGAAATTACCAATAACGCGATTTTTCCAACTGACAATAATGAATTGGTCATGGTAAAAAATATCGAGTTTTATTCGATGTGTGAGCACCACATGTTGCCTTTTTATGGCGTGGCGCATGTGGCGTATCTGCCCGATGGCAAAGTGATTGGACTGTCAAAAATGGCACGTATCGTGGATATGTACGCTCGACGTTTGCAAATTCAAGAAAACTTAACCCGCCAAATCGCGCAAGCGGTGATGGATATGACAGGGGCAAAAGGCGCGGCGGTGGTGATGGATGCCGCGCATATGTGCATGATGATGCGCGGCGTGATGAAACAAAAATCTGATACCCGCAGTATGTCACTCCTGGGAGAATTCAAACACAATACCGAGGCAAGACAAGCGCTGTTAATGGCGATCCCAAGCGCCTAGTGTCTAAACTTAATACCTAAACTTAGCGCCTAAACAGCCAACCAAAATTAACTAGTCAAAAAAGCCCCAGTGATGTTACTAGGGCTTTTTTATATTCAGTCGATTTATAACGGGCATATAGTACTTTTCAATGTCAGCTATTGGCGATACACTAAAATGGTTTTCGATTTTTGCCCTGTAAGTTAATAGCATTAAGACAAACACATTAAGATAATAACAAGGAACATAAAATGATCCATCATACCAAGGCAATTAACAGCTATCTTGATTACGTTAAAGTTCAATTGCCCATCATCCAAGCGCCGATGGCAGGTGTTCAAGACAGTAAACTTGCTATCGCCGTGTGCCAAGCAGGCGGACTCGGCTCACTCCCCGGCGCCCTGCTCAGCCTACAAAAAATTGAAAGTGAAATTGTGAGTATCCGTCAAGCGACTGATGCCCCCTTTAATGTCAATTTTTTTGCGCATCAACAACCTGACTATACCCAAGCGATGCAAGAAAAATGGTTGAATGCCCTACAACCTTATTATCAAGAATTTGGTTTGACGCAAGACGAGATAGCCACGACCGGTGGACGTCAGCCATTTACCCATGAACAAGCAGCACTATTGGCGGATTTAAAAGTCCCTGTAGTGAGTTTTCATTTTGGGCTACCGGACAAAAATTTGTTAAATATCGTCAAAAAATCCGGGGCGATTGTGATATCGTCCGCCACCACGCCTGCAGAAGCGCGCTGGTTGCAAGCCAATGGGGCGGATATGATTATCGCGCAAGGGTTAGAAGCAGGGGGGCATCGGGGTATGTTTTTAAGCCAAGATGTGACGCTGCAAGCGGGCACTTTTAGCCTATTGCCCAATATCATCCGCTCTGTCAGTTTACCGGTGGTTGCGGCAGGTGGTATCAGCGACAACGCTACCGCACAAGCAGCATTTGCTATGGGCGCTAGCGCAGTACAGGTGGGTACGGCATTTTTGCTGGCAGAGGAGTGTGATACCAAAGACTTTCACCGCAAGGCGCTGCAAAGTGAGCGAGCCGAACACACCGCTTTAACCAATCTATTTAGTGGCGGCTTAGCACGCGGGATTGTCAATCGCTTTATGCAAGAAACGGGGTATATTAGCAAGTCTGCACCGCCATTTCCCCATGCATCGTTCGTCAGCAACCCCATTAAAGCCAAAGCCGAAAGCCTGGGAAGTGATGAGTTTAGCTCACTGTGGGCAGGGCAAAATGCAAGATTGGCGAAAAGTGGTACAGCAGATAAAATTATTCAAGATTTACTGGGCTACTAATTGCAAAAAATAATCTTGATATATTTTGTTAGTAAAAAAAACGTGAGTCGCAGCACTCACGTTTTGTTGAATGAACAATTTAGAAACCTAATGTTTTGCCATCAGGATTTCTTGGGTCAGAATAGCCATAAAACCCAGAATCATCAGCTTGAATAATCTGAATACGTCCCATTGGTGCCTTAGTAACAACTTTATGACCTTTGTCTTGCAACAATTTTATCGTATCAGGACTAATGCCTTCTTCAACTCTAAGCTCATCGGGTAACCATTGGTGATGAACGCGTGGTGTAATTATCGCTTCTGCGGGATTCATTTCATGGTCAATCGTATTAACCACACTTTGCAATACAGTCGTGATGATACGAGCCCCACCTGGACTACCTGTCACAAGCCAAGGTTTATTATTTTTCATGACAATCGTTGGTGTCATTGAAGACAGTGGACGTTTTTTTGCTTCAATCGCATTGGCAGTACCGCCCACTAGACCAAACGCATTTGGCACACCTGGTTTCACTGAGAAATCATCCATTTCATTATTGAGTAAAATCCCTGTGCCTTCTGCAACAATGCCACTACCAAAGTTAAGATTTAATGTATAGGTGACAGCAACGGCATTGCCCGCTTTATCCATGACGGAAAAATGCGTAGTCTGGTCACTTTCATAAGGTTGTGGTTTACCAGGTTTAATGGTTGATGAAAGTCTTGCTTTATTATCATCAATCGTTTTGACTCGTTCATTAGCATATGCTTTCGATGTTAAACCTGTGACAGGGATTTTGACAAAATCCGGGTCGCCCAAATATTCTGAGCGGTCAGCATAGGCTAATTTCATACTCTCTGCCATGTGGTGAATATTTTTGGCACTATTTACCCCATCTTCTTTGATAGGGTAATGCTCAAGCATATTTAATATCTCAATCAAGTGTACACCACCCGAACTTGGGGGTGGCATGGTAACAACTTTATAGCCTCGATAATCACCAATAATTGGCTGCCGCTCAACAACTTTATAGGCTTTTAAATCTTCAAGTGTCATTGTGCCACCATGTAATTGCATTTCTTTGGCAATTTTTGTAGCGATTTCACCTTGATAAAATGCTTTTGCCCCTTGTTTGGCAATCAAACGCAATGATTTCGCCAAGTCTTTTTGTACCAACAAATCACCAGATTTAAGCGGTTCACCGTTTTTGAAAAAAATCGCTTTGCTAGATGACCATTTACCCAGTGTTGATTTTTCTTCTTTTAACGTCTGTGCCAATACATCACTGACAATAAAGCCTTTGTCTGCAAGCTTAATCGCAGGCTCAAGTACTTTAGATAATGGCATTGTACCCCATTTTTTTAGCGCGTATTCCATCCCAGCTACCGTACCAGGCACACCTGAAGCGTCATGCGTGAACAATGATTTTCCATCAATAACATTACCTTGATTATCAAGGTACATATCACGGCTAGCTTTGGCTGGCGCAATTTCGCGAAAATCAATCGCAACATCTTTGCCAGTTTTATCATCATGCAACACCATGAAACCACCACCACCAATGTTGCCTGCATTTGGCAAGACGACTGCTAAGGCAAATCCAACCGCGACCGCCGCATCGATAGCATTCCCGCCTTGTTTTAATATATCCAAACCAACTTGCGTTGCTAGCCCTTGCTCGGAAGCCACCATACCATTTTTACCATAGACAGGATGAAAGATATCATTACTGCTATCGTAGCGATTTGCCGCTAACTGGCTAACATTGGTGGCTGGTTGTGGTAATAGTTTGCTTTGGGCAATGGGTGATATCACCAACATTAAAGCCAATGACAGATTGGTTAAAATCAGTTTAGGTTTTAGTCGCATGTCCCTATCCTTCTAAATTACTAGTTGATGTTGTAGCAGATACAAATAATATGTATTGCTACAATATACAGAATCCTTTCACAAAAACGTCATATTAAATTGTGACAAAAATATTTTTGTTATCTGACCAATTTGTTAATTTTTCTAACGGATATCTAAGTTATAAGTATTTACCACAATCTGCAAGCTTTTTTAACTGCCATACCCCATCAATTAAAGATTGCTATCGTTTATTAAGTCTGTGATGTAGCTTAACCACATTGCCCATAATTAAAATCGCTGGGGCGGGCAAGTTCGCCTCACGTTGTTTTGCCACGATGGTCTCAAGCGTGCCTGTCAAAACTTGCTGATGCGGCAAGCTGGCATTTGACACAATCGCAATCGGCGTACTAGGATTTTTTCCTGCGTCAATCAAGCCACTCGTAAGTTTATCAAGCTGTTTTAACCCCATATAAAAAACCACGGTTTGGTTATCATCAAGCCAGCTGGCAAAGTCTTCATTGATGGTATCGGTCTTAAGAGAGGCGGTAACGAACTTGACAGAGTGCGCATACGCACGGTGAGTCAATGGAATACCGGCACAGCTTGCCGCCGCAGTGGCTGCGGTAATGCCAGGCACGACTTCAAAATCAACCCCAGCTGCAACCAATTGCTCGGCTTCTTCGCCGCCCCGCCCAAACACATACGGGTCGCCACCTTTGAGACGTAACACGCGTTTTCCTTGCTGCGCCTGTTCGACCAGTAGCTCATTGATTTTTTCTTGCCTTACCGCATGATCACTGGCTTTTTTGCCCACGTAGATTTTGGTAGCATCACGCCTGCACAGATCGAGAATCTGCGCTGAAACCAAATTATCATAAAATACCACATCCGCTTGTTGCATCAATCGTAGCGCTTTAAAAGTTAGCAAATCAGGATCGCCTGCCCCTGCACCCACAATATACACTTTGCCAAGCTGTGCTTTATCGGCAGGCTGGTTGTTGGCGTGCTGCTGTAGCAAAGTTTCAAGTTGGCTTTCAGCTTTGCTTAGGCTATTTGTATTGCCTTCAAATACCGATTCTGCGACTTGTCCTTCAAAGGCTTGCTCCCAAAACTTACGTCTAGCCGTCACATTGGGCAATGCAGCTTTTACTTTATCGCGAAATCTACCTGCCAACCCTGCCAATTCACCATATTGCGGTGGCACCACTGTTTCGATTTTGGCTCGCAGCAGTCTTGCCAGCACAGGGGCTTTGCCTGCACTGGATACCGCAATGGTAATCGGATTGCGGTCAACGATGGCAGGAAAGATAAAGGTACATAGCGGTGGATTATCGACAACATTGACTGGGATAAAACGGGCTTCACAATCATGAAAAATCTGTGCATTCACCGTTTCATCATCGGTACAAGCAATGACGATGGTTTGTTTATCCAAATATTTTTGCTGATAAACATCGTTAATCAATTGATGACGAGAATCACTAAATTGCTCGGAGAGCCTTGGCTCATAGCTCGGTGCGACAAAGGTGATTGTCGCGCCAGCTTTATCGAGCAAATCCGCTTTACGCAGTGCCACTTCCCCACCGCCAACCACGAGTACGGGGCGATTTTCGAGTTTAAAAAATAGCGGTAAGGTATTCATAGACATTCTCAACATTAGATAGTGACAAGAACAATTAAGCCGAACCGAAGTTCAGCTTAACATTATCATACATACTGCCCATCAAAAATTATAATTGTGTGTGTAGACCACATTCACGGTTCTCTTCTACCTTGGTAGGGTCAAAGTAATCATGTTCATTTGGCAAATCATGCTCTTTTAAGTAAGCTTCTAAGTCATCTTCTGACCAATGGAACAATGGCGCTACTTTTAACACGCCGTCTTTGCTTTCTGACAACACGTCAAGCGATTGACGAAATTCCGTTTGGTCTTTACGAATCGCATTAATCCACACATCAGGGGCAATTTCTTTTAACGCACGTCCAAATGGCTCAAGTTTCACTTGTTGGGTGAATTTTTCGTGCGCTGGGTTGTTGACGCTAGGTACACCATTGAACTCGACATCACGCCAAGCTGCGGTTTGTTGTGGCAAGTAGGTAATCACGTTTAAGTTTAGACGTTTAATCAAATCTTGCGCATGGCGGTAAGTGGCTTCAGTGTTGTAGCCAGAATCCACGAACAATACTTTGATATCAGGACGTTGTTTGGCAACCATCTCTAACAGTACCACTTCGTAAGGGCGAAAGTTGGTAGTGATGATAGGATTACTACCTTGTGCCAGTGCCCAAGCAATGATTTCCTCTGGGGTTTTGCCATTCAATTCTGCGTTGGCTTTGTCTAGATCGATATTTAATTTATTGCTCATTGGATTTCCTGATGTTTTATGGTGAAAAATTGGGATACGCTATGCTAATCAATTATGCGATGTTTAAAAAATGATTTTTAATGATATTATTATGAAAATTTAGAATTAACAAATTGACTGGCAGTGCATCAACAAAAACAGGGTTAGAAACAAGAAAACAGCCACTTGCGAAAATTAAAAAAGCGAACCCTTAGATTCGCTCAATCTTAGCATGATTCAACAATTAATTAGCAAAAATCGGTAATTGCGTCACACTGCGACCTGTATAACGGTGTTTGATATCGACAAAATAATCAAACCAACTGGGGTTAAAATCGCTGTCATCAATATCAAACTCACTAAACCCTACTTCGGTGAGCAGCTGCAACGTATCTGGCAAGATATCACCGCTAGCGCGCAACACAATAGCGGAGTTATAACTAGGGTGTTGCTGAATCTTTTGCGCCAAACTATAACCGCGTCCATCACGAAAACCATGAAAATCAATCACAATCACCGACAATAGCGGCATCACTTTGGCAAAGTCCTGTTGCAAAAACTGATAATCACTCGCGCCCGATAAAATAATACCCAGTTTTTTATCGCCCAACCGATGAGACAGTGCTACCAAATCATCCGCTTCTAACTGTGGTTTTGGCGGATTTTTCTCGCTAAATTCGACAGGGCGATAGTCCACCAAAATTTCAGTGATATCTGAGGCATACTGGGATGGGTCGATATGCTCGATTTTTTGCTCATGAATACTCACGCTCACTGACTTGACATTATCAATCACTTGGCTTTGGTTAATGAGTGCCATGGCTTATCCCTCCACCGGCTGTTCTGATTTGTCACGATATACATACTCTTTAAATGGCTCAATACCGATACGATCGACCACTTCGGCAAATGTTTCACTACCAAAGTCGGTATCCGCCGCTTGACGGTATTGAAGATAGACTTGCAGGATATCATCCACTGTCGCCGCAACCGCATCGACAGGCACGGATTTGCCCAAAATATCGCCTAATTTGGCGTTTTGACCCGATCTACCACCCAGCGAGATTTGGTACCAATGTTCGCCTTTTTTATCAACGCCCAAAATACCGATATCGGCGACATGGTGATGCGCACAGGCATTCATACAGCCTGACATGTTTAGCCGAATTTCACCAATATCATGGACAAAGTCTGCGTCTTGGAAATATTGGTTGACTTGGTTGACGATATTTAAGGTACTGGCATTGGCCAATGAGCAATAGTCAAAGCCTGGACATGAGATAATATCCGTCAATAAGCCAATATTTGGGCGGGCAAGGTCGTATTGTTTGAGCACCTGATAGACGTCATATACTTCTTCAAGTTTGACATCCGTGAGCACCAAGTTTTGATGATGGGTGCCGCGCACTTCACCAAAGCTGTATTTATCCGCCAAATCAGCCACCACGCGCATTTGGGTGGCGGTGATATCGCCGGTGTCTTGCATAAAGTGTTTGAGTGAGATAATCACCACGTGATAGCCTTTGACTTTATGCTCGCGGGTATTTTGATTAAACCAACGCACAAACTCGCTATCTTCAAACTGGGCAGCCAATTTGTCTTGGCTAGCTTGTAATTGTTGTTGGCTAAATGTTTGATACGCTGGCTGTGGAAAGAAGGTTTTGGCGTGTTCAATTTGTTCAGCTGTCAGTGTTAATGCACCATCTTTATTGTGTTTTTGCCAATCTTCTTCCACGATTCGTGAAAACGCTTCGGCGCCCATACTTTCTACCAAAATCTTGATACGGGCTTTGTATTTATTGTCACGGCGACCGTATTGGTTGTAGACACGTAAGATGGCATCTAAATAAGAGAGTAAATGGCGTTCAGGTAAAAACGGACGAATCACTTTGCCAATCACAGGCGTGCGCCCTAGACCACCGCCCACAATCACTTCAAAGCCGATGTCACCTGCGTCATTTTTGACGACATGCAGGCCAATGTCATGCAGCTGGGTCGCCGCACGGTCTGAGCGAGTACCGATAACCGCAATTTTAAATTTACGCGGTAAATAGGTAAATTCTGGGTGAAACGTTGACCATTGGCGAATGATTTCACAATATGGGCGCGGATCGGCGATTTCATCAGCCGTCACACCGGCAAACTGATCGGTGGTGGTATTGCGGATACAGTTGCCCGAGGTTTGAATCGCATGCATTTGTACCGATGCCAATTCTGCCAAAATATCGGGTACTTCTTCTAATTTTGGCCAGTTAAATTGCATATTGGTACGGGTGGTGATATGACCATAGCCACGGTCGTATTTTTCGCTGATGTCGGCAAGTTTACGCAGTTGATACGTCGCAAGCAGACCATAAGGAATCGCCACGCGAAGCATCGGCGCATGACGCTGAATATATAGACCGTTCATCAGGCGTAATGGCAAGTACGCTTCTTCACTGAGCTCGCCAGCCAAAAAACGTCGGGTTTGGTCGCGAAACTGCTCGACCCGATCGTCTACCAATTGTTGGTCAATTGCGTTGTATTTATACATGCGGATTCCTATGTCACTAATACAAATTCTAATTACAAATTAAATTTAAAACTTTTAGCTTTTGCAGCCATTTCAACTGGGTGAAATTTTAACCTGCCTATCATAAATGCCCAAGGGGTTTTTAGTAAATTCCATTTTTACATAAATATATCGAGTTACTGCATTTATTATTGCGAACCGTAATATTCTATTATACGCTACCTTAATTTTTTTGAACCGTCTGTTTTTTTGACACGTTAATTTTGACCCGCTAATATAGGAAATCCGATGAGCCAAAGCGCCACTTCAACTCTCCATTCTCTAAGCCAACTAGTACCACCGCACGGTAGTGACACATTAAAAGAAAAATTACTTAAAGGCGATGCGCTAACCGCTGCCCAGCAAAAAGCCAAAAATCTCCCAAAAATCCAAATCAGCTCCCGTGAAGCCGGTGATTTGATTATGCTCGGTATTGGCGGCTTTACCCCGCTAGATGGTTTTATGAACCAAGCAGACTGGCAAAGCGTATGTGACAATATGCATTTAACCACTGGCGACAATGCGGGCGTATTTTGGCCCATTCCTATTACCCTATCGACCGATACTGCCACTGCCGATACGCTAAACCCAGGTGATGACATTGCGCTGGAATACCAAGGTGAAATCATGGGGATTTTGACCTTAAGCGAAAAATACCGCATTGATAAAGCGCACGAATGCCAAACCGTCTTTGGCACCACAGAAATTGAGCATCCCGGCGTTGCCATGGTAATGGCACAAGGTGATGTCAATCTAGCTGGCGATGTGGTGGTGTTAAGCGAAGGCGAATTCCCGAGCAAATATGGTGATATCTACCTCACTCCGGCACAAACCCGTGACATCTTTACTCAAAATGGCTGGAAAACCGTCGCTGCTTTCCAAACCCGTAACCCGATGCACCGCTCACATGAATACCTTGCCAAAATCGCCATTGAAATCTGTGATGGCGTACTCATTCATTCATTGCTTGGCACATTAAAACCTGGGGATATTCCTGCGGACGTCCGCCAAGAAGCCATTGGTACATTAATCGACCATTACTTCCGTAAAGACACCGTCATCCAAGCAGGCTATCCACTGGATATGCGCTATGCAGGTCCGCGTGAAGCATTACTACATGCCTTGTTCCGTCAAAACTACGGCTGTAGCCATTTGATTGTCGGTCGTGACCATGCGGGCGTGGGTGATTACTATGGCGCGTTTGATGCGCAGCATATTTTTGATACACTTAAACCGAATGATTTAATCACTCAACCGTTAAAAATTGACTGGACATTCTGGTGTGACGCTTGTGACTCGATGGCATCGACCAAAACTTGCCCACACGATGCCAGCCATCATGTCAAAGTCTCAGGTACCAAATTGCGTAAAGCCTTATCTGAAGGAGAAGACGTGCCTGATAACTTCAGCCGTCCAGAAGTGTTAGCGGTACTTCGTAACTACTATGAAGGCTTAGAAGATCATCAAAAACATAAAGTTGAGCTAACAGGGCACTCTGCAAAATAACTATTGCGCGGTTTAACGCTTATCAATCGATTAAAAGGGTATGTCATAATACCCTTTTTTTTATCCAGCCTTTAGCAAAAAAATTAGCAAAAAAAAGAAGCACGCGGCTTCTTTTTTTATTGCTTAACTAAGCTAAATTTAACTAGGCTAAATCACATATTCGACATGCGAATCTTGCAGAAAATTGGCAACAAAATGACTCGAGGGATGATTGACTAGCGTCTCATAATCACCAATTTGCACGATTTGACCTTGGTTCATCACCACAATTTCATCGGATAATTCTGCCGCTTCTTCTTGGTCATGGGTCACTAAAATACTGGTGACACCGAGCTCATGATGAATTGAGCGCAGCCAAGCGCGTAATTCTTTACGCACTTTGGCATCGAGTGCGCCAAATGGCTCATCGAGTAACAACAGCTTTGGCTCTACCGCCAACGCACGCGCCAATGCGATACGCTGACGCTGACCGCCTGAGAGTTGATGCGGGTATTTTTTTGCGGTTTGGGATAGTTGCACGAGCTCCAGCAGATGATTGACCTTTTTGCTGATTTCCGCGTTGCTTAGGCGTTTGTTTTTTGGCATGACGGTCAAGCCAAACGCCACGTTATCAAACACGGTCATGTGGCGAAATAACGCATAATGCTGAAACATAAAGCCGATATTACGCTGCTGCACAGGCACATCGGTCACATCTTCACCATCAAACAAAATACGCCCCGTATCGGCAAGCTCAAGCCCTGCGATGATGCGCAGTAAGGTTGTTTTACCACAGCCTGAAGGTCCCAAGAGCGAGGTTAATTTGCCCGTCGGTACGGTTAAATTAATCGGTTGTAGTGCAGTAAAGCGACCAAACTGTTTGGTGATATCACGGATTTCGATACTCATGGTATTCTCTTAACTTTTTTACTTTTTAAATTTCATCAATGTTATTCATCATTGGCAGACTGACGTTTAGTCAACGCCTGCTGCACGATTAAGGTAACGAGCGCCAACAACGCCAACAAACTCGACAACGCAAACGCCGCCGTCATGTTGTATTCATTGTAGGCAATCTCAACCAATAGCGGCATGGTATTGGTTTCACCGCGGATATGACCTGAGACCACACTCACCGCGCCAAACTCACCCATCGCACGGGCATTGGTCAAAATAATACCGTATAGCAATGCCCATTTGATATTAGGCAGCGTTACCCGCCAAAACATTTGCCAGCCTGACGCGCCGAGTGTTAATGCCGCTTGCTCTTCACTGCTGCCCTGCGACTGCATCAGCGGAATCACTTCACGCGCCACGAATGGAAAAGTCACAAACATGGTGGCAAGCACGATACCGGGAATGGCAAAAATCACCTGAAAACCAAAGTATTCTAGCCAGCCGCCAAGCCAAGTATTGGCGCCCAGTAGTGCCACAAACATCAAGCCTGCGACCACCGGCGACACCGAAAATGGCAAATCTAGCAGCGTGGTGAGGAATTGTTTACCTTTAAAATCAAATCGGGTCAATAGCCAGGCCAATGCAATCCCAATCACCGTATTAATCGGCACCACAATCAGCGCCGTAATCAAGGTAAGCTTAATGGCCGATAATGCCTCGTGATCTGTCAAGGCAGCCACATACAACTGCCAGCCAGATTTTAAGGCTTCATAAAACACCGATATCAGCGGAATCACTAGCATCAGCGTCATAAACGCCACCGCAATACCAATTAAGGTATAACGTAGCCATTTCGGCTCACGGGTTGCGGCTTGGGTTTGGTAAGGATATTGGCTACTGTCTATCATACACTTGCCCCGCCCATACGTTTGGTAAACAGCCATTGTAAGGCATTAATGGCAAATAAAATCACAAACGAAATCATCAACATAAATAAAGCAACCGCAGCAGCCCCTTGCACATCAAAGCTTTCAAGCTTACCAATAATGATTAACGGTAAAATCTCAGATTTCATCGGTAAATTACCCGCAATAAAAATCACCGAGCCATACTCCCCCGTCGCCCGCGCAAACATCATGCCTGAGCCCATCAGCAAGGCAGGATACAACTCTGGCAAGATGACCCGCCTAAAAGTTGTCAATCTCCCAGCGCCCAGCACCGATGCCGCCTCCTCATATTCTGGCGACAGCTCCGCAAGCACAGGTTGCACCGCACGCACAATAAACGGCAAACTCACCACAATCAGCGCCAACCAAATACCAATGGGAGTAAAAGCGATTTTAATGCCGAATGGCGCAAAAAACTGCCCGATTAAACCATTGGGTGCATATAAGGTTGCTAGCGAAATACCCATTACCGCCGTTGGCAAAGCAAACGGCAAATCCACCAGCGCATTTAAAATCGACTTTCCCCAAAACTCATAGCGCACCAATACCCATGCAATCAGCGTACCAAATACCAAATTGGTCAATGTCGCTAGCAATGACATTTTTAGCGACAGTTCAATCGCGGCCTTGACGCGCGGCTCGGCAATGGTTTTAATAAACCCTGCCACGCCAATATCGGCGGTCGTCATTACCATTGCCACAAATGGCAACAGCACGATAATCGATAATGCCAATACACTGATGCCCAAACTCAAATTAAAAAACGGCATGATATGGCGCTTTTTATTGCGTTTTAAGGGTGAGTTGGGTGTTTTAGGCTGATTGTTTGATGTTAAATCGGCTTGATGGTTAGCATTGATGCTTGCCATGCAGGGCTTCCTTTACTAATAATCGGTAGGCAACGTGAGAATTTAAAATAATAAACATACAAAAATAAAAATTCAAAAATAAAGATACAAAAAGCTCTGTATCCAAAATCTTAAGCACGGCTATAGTACCATCTCACTTTGATTTTCCAAACTATATTTATGCGCTTTAAATATTCTTAGCTAGAATAAAAAACCAGAGCCGAACTCTGGTTTTGTGAGGTAAAAACAGCGAACTATTTTGCCGCAGGTGCCGATGCTATGGTGCTCGTTGGGCTGGCTAGTTGGTCAAAGACTCCCCCATCTTTGAAGTATTTGGTCATGATATCCGTCCAGCTACCAAATTCGGCATTGGGGCTAAAGGTGGTAAGCGCGGGTAATTTATCTTGATTTTTAGCCAGTACCGCTGCATCACTTGGGCGCAGGTATAAATCTGCCGCCAATTGCTGGGCAGGCTCACTCCATAAATAATCAAGATAGGCTTTCGCTGCGTCGTTGGTGCCTTTTTTATCGGTCACTGATTTGACAATCGCCACGGGGTTTTCTGCTGATATGGTATAGCTTGGATAGACGATTTGCACATCGCCTTTACCAAACTGTTTGACCGCGAGATTGGCTTCATTCTCAAAGGTGACTAACACATCGCCAATTTGACGTTGTAAGAACGTCGTAGTCGCCGCACGCCCACCATTTTCATACACCGGCACGTTTTTGAGCAACTCTTTGACAAAGCTTTTGGTTTTACTTTCATCTTTATTAAAACTATGTAAGCCGTAGCCATACGCGCCTAAGAAGGCATAGCGCCCATTACCCGTGGTTTTTGGGTTGGCAAGTACGATTTGTACACCTGGTTTTGCCAAATCAGACCAGTCTTTGATTTGTTTTGGGTTGTCTTTACGCACCAAAAACACGATGGCACTGGTATAGGGTACTGCTTTATTTGGGAATTGGCTTTGCCAATCTTGCGCTACCAAGCCTTTTTTCACCAACAGCTCTACATCTGAGCCTTGATTCATACTCACTACGTCCGCTTGCAGACCGTTGGCCACTGCTAACGCTTGTTTACTAGAGCCACCATGCGATTGCTGAATATCGATGGTTTTGCCGCTATTTTTTGCTTCATAGTCTTTGATAAACATTGGATTGTAGCTTTTATAAAAGTCACGAGCGACGTCATAGGAGACATTGAGCAGTTTAATACCGCCTTTATCGCTCGCGCCTGCATTTGATTGCGTAGCGGCTTGACCTGAAGCGGCTTGTTGGTCTTGCTGGGTGGGCGCACGTGAACAGCCCGCTAGACTCACGCCTAATAACGCTAGACTTGATAGCACGGCTACGGTTTTGTGTTGAACCTTAGTTTTTTTTTGAAAATTAATAGTCATCATGGTCACCCCTCATCTCAATGTATAAAAATCAATATATAATGTTAAATGTTAAATTCATTCATACTATTTTACAAAAAAAGCGTCGTCAAGCAAAAACAATATTATTCTTTATCCATATTCCACTTCTGAATATTACATCATAAAATATAATGTAATATTTAAAATTAAAGATTGAGCAAACTGAATCCCATTTGCATCACACCTAAATCACAAATGTCACGTTGTCAGCGTTATCATTTTCCCCTACAATTTTATTTTTAATTATCAAGAATTCTCCATGGCAAAAGCTTCCAAAACTGTTATCAAATCAATTGAAGAACAGCTCGCACGACTGGATTTGCAAACCACCTCATTAAATCAGGCTGATGACGTATTTTTGGCGCTGCTTGACGATAGTGAGCCTGATAATAAAGCAACTGCAAAGCGTGGCAGTGTTGATAACTTAAGCGTTGATAACTTAAGCGATTGTGACTTTAGCGAACAATTAGCCATTCAAGATCGCGATAGCCAACTGCAACAGGCGTTAAGCGATACTGTATTGTCACTGAGTGATTATCTATCCGCTGTGCAGTTGGTGATTAGTGAAACGTTTGCCCATACCGTTTGGGTAAAAGCTGAAATCCGTAGTCTGTCAGCCAAAGGCGGTCACTATTATTTTGAATTGGCGGATAAAGATATTGATGGCAAAGTCACCGCCAGCTGCCGCGGCACGCTATGGCGCGGTCAAGCAGCCAAAGTACTGTCAAAGTTTGAAAAAAACACTGGCATGAGCCTTGAGCGAGGCTTGAATGTATTGCTCAAAGTCTCAGCCACGTTCCATGCCCAATATGGCTTTTCGCTAAACATCGTCGATATCGACCCCACCTACACACTGGGCGATTTGGCAAAGCAATACCAAATGATTTTAACCAGACTGCATGAAGAAAGGCTGCTCGATCTCAATAAATCGCTCCCCATGCCGTTTGATATTGAGCATGTGCTAGTCATCGCGCCTGAAAAAGCTGCAGGGCTAGGCGATTTTCGCGCGGATGCCGACAGGCTCGCTAGCACAGGGGCGTGTATTTTTCATTATGAGCACGCCACTTTTCAAGGCAATCACGCCCCTGAAGACATCCGCCAAGCCATCATTAAAGGCATGAAAAATCTGAGCAAGCAGCATATTACCGCAGATTTGATAGTGATTATCCGGGGTGGTGGCGCGGTGGGCGATTTGGCCTATCTCAATGATTACGAACTTGCCGCGCTGGTGGCAGAGCAGCCGATACCGGTATGGGTTGGCATTGGTCATGAGCGTGACCGTGTCATGCTAGATGAAGTGGCACATCAAAGTTTTGATACCCCATCGAAGGTTATCGCAGGTATTCGCAATCATTTGCTCACTATTACCCAAGGTGCCAAACAACATTTTTTGACCATCGAGCAAATTGCTAAATCTAGCATCTTGCAGGCACGCCGTGATAGCGAACAACAACTTACCAAGATACAATCGGCAGCGCAGCGACAATTATCTGCCGCTAAACTTGCCATGGACAACCAATTTGTACAGATTCGCCAGCTTGCCTATCAACAAATCACAACGGCTCGTCAATCGACCGATCGACTGCGTGAGATGACATTGTTACAGCATCCGTCAACTGTATTAACCCGTGGCTATGCGATTATCAGAACCTCGCATCCTGCATCAAATACGGTGATGACTTCGATTGCCCAAGTTGAACCCAATTCAACCATAACCATTGAACTACAAGATGGCTATCTACAAGCCACCGTCAATGCCAAACAATCAAAAAACTGACCTATCCATCAAGGAATAACCATGACCGAGCCAACCGATTTTAAAAGCGCCTATGAGGTGTTAAAAACAAATGCACAGCGCTTGCAAAATAGCCAAGAACCCAACATCGACGCACTGATGACCATTGTAGCGGAGTCCATTGACGCCTATAAAGTATGCCAAGCGCGAATTGATGCCGTCGAAGCCTCGCTTAATCAAGCATTTGAAACAGACTAAGTCACAATCAAGCAGAAAAGCAAAATAAAAAAGCCACTATCGAAGGATAATGGCTTTTTAGTTGGGCATTTAAATTTCTACTTTGGCACCCATTTCTACCACATTGTTGCTAGGAAGTTTTAGAAACTCAGCCGCGGTGCCGGCATTACGGTGCATATGGGCAAACAATTTTTCACGCCATAACGCCATACCTTTAATACTCTCAGATGCCACCACCGCCTCATGGGATAAGAAATAACTCACCTTGGCAGGATCGAAATCAAAGTTAAATTGCTGAATGTGTTTGAGTGAGTCTGGCACATCAGGGTCATTTTTAAAGCCAAAATTGAGCACCACCTTCCAGCAATTGTGTCCCAAATAGGTCACTTCACTACGTTTGCTAAGACCCACCCAAGGGGTTTCTAAGGTATTAACGGTGACAAAGATATTGTACTCATGCAAGCATTTATTGTGCTTTAAGTTTTGTTTCAACGCCACGGGTACGATATCGACTTCAGAGACCATAAATACAGCAATGCCTTTGATTTTTTTGATATTTTCAAACAGCACTTGGCAGCGCTGGTTGATTAAGATTTTCTCTTGCAGTACCGCTTGCTGATTTTGCAGCTCTTGGATATTCTCAAGTGGCGCGTTTTCAATATCTTGGGTCAGCTTTTCTAATTTGCCTTGCGTCGACTCCAAAGCTATTTGTAAGCGTTTATTGGTAAAACTACCAAACAAGTCATCCAAGAAATTTTTTAAGTTAATTTGTCTTGTGGTATGGGCAATTCTCACCAAGTTACGCCCATCTCGCCAAGTCATCATTAACACAAACATGACGCCCCCTAACAACAATGGGAACCAGCCGCCTTTGAGGAGCTTCAGCAGATTTGACGCCCAAAACAAGAAATCCACCACAAAGAACAATGAGGTCGCGGCAATACACAGTAGCAATGGGTATTTCCACGCATAGCGAATCACAAAGAAGGTCAATATCGTGGTAATTAGCATATCCGTACAAACCGCAATACCATAAGCTGCCGCTAATGCACCCGATGATTTGAACATCACCACAGCAAACGCAATGGCGATAAATAAGCCCCAGTTAATCGCTGGAATATAAATCTGACCCACTTCTTTGACATTGGTATACACAATACGCATACGCGGTAAAAAGCCAAGTTGCACCGCTTGTTTAGTGATACTAAACGCCCCAGAAATCAGCGCTTGTGACGCAATCACCGTCGCTAAGGTTGCCATCACCACCATCGGGATACGCATGGCATCTGGAATCATCAAAAAGAAGGGATTGGATTTGCCATCGGGATTGGCGAGTAAAAATGCGCCTTGACCAAAATAATTGAGCAGCAAGGCGGGCATGACAATGGAAAACCACGCGATACGAATCGGTTTTTTGCCAAAATGCCCCATATCGGCATACAAGGCTTCACCGCCTGTCACACACAACACAACTGCCCCCAATATGATAAAGGCGAGTGTCGGATTGGTCATCACAAACTGATAAGCATAGATGGGATTGATGGCTTGTAATATTTCGACATTGTGCTGAATATGATAAACCCCAATGCCAGCAATCAACAAAAACCATAGCACCATCACAGGTCCAAACAGCTTGCCGATACCTTTGGTACCAAATTTTTGCACAAAAAATAACAGGAACAAAATGGTCAGCGTGGCAGGAATTACCACACTATGCAGCCGTGGCGATACCACCGTCAAACCTTCTACTGCCGACAGCACTGAGATGGATGGGGTAATCACCCCATCGCCATAAAACAAGCAAGTACCAAATATCCCCATGGTCATGATGATTGCGTGCAATTTTGGGCGATGTTTCACCGCGCTTGATGCCAAAGCGAGCATCGCAATCAGACCACCTTCCCCTTTATTGTCGGCGCGTAGCACCAACGAGATGTACTTGAGACTGACGATGATGGTGATAGTCCATACAAATAATGACAGCACCCCATAGATATTGGCAACATTAAAGGCGACATGACCAGAATTAAAAACTTCTTTTACTGAATACAGTACACTGGTACCGATATCGCCATAAACGACCCCGATTGCCCCTAATGTCAGTGCAGGAACCGAGGTTTTAGCATGTGCTTTACTCATAAATTAACGACGCAATTTGATAAGATGGATTATTATAAGTCGAATTATAAAATTGCGGTTAAATTATATTTTGTAACCAAAGTTATCTATGTACTTGACGATAGTAACATTTTATCAGGTTGAAATTAAACTGCGTTTGCTTTGCCTAGACATTATGTCTATTAGCAGAATATTTTCAACCCCAGTCAGCGTGGCTTCAGCCATTTTTTCGTCCTTATCGCTAAACTTGAGTGGCAAAATCTAAAAAATCTGACGGCAGGCAGACGGATTTATGCTAGAAAATAGCTCGATTATGTAATTTAATATGCTTAACGGGTGGCAATATAAAACTATCCTAAACAGCCATCAAGCATCAAATAAAACATAAATGTTGCATAAGAATACAGTTAGGTAGATAATGTTGTTTATTATAAAAATTTTGCGCAATTCATGCGATTGCTAAAATTTAAAGGGTAAGACATAAAGCGTAAGATGAAGAGCGTAAGGATACCAAAAAGCGATGAACGAAAATGATTTACGGGTCATTAAGACTGAACAACATATCGAGCAAGCTTTTCTGGCATTACTGCAGCAGAAACCTTACCGCGCCATCACGGTCCAAGATATTTTAGATACTGCAGCGATTAATCGCTCAACCTTTTATCGTCATTATGCCAGTAAAGAGGCGCTGGCGGAGAAAATGGTGAGTAATTTTCGCCAAGTGTATGAGAAGTTTTTAACTGAACGCTTTAGTGTCGCCAGTCAAGAAAATTTACTGATGTGTTTGGAACAATTTTGGGCGTTTATTCACGCGCAAAAACAACGCATACTGGCTTTTTGGCAAATCAAAACCCCAAATATCCATTTATATGATGATATGTATGCGTTAATCAAACAAAATTATATTGAGCATGCTAAGCGTCATGGACGCCCAGGCGACTTGGAGTTTCAAGGGCATACGTATGCAGGGATTATATTAAATAATTTAAGTTACTGTCTGCAGCAAGACCACCACATATCACTCGAGGATATTCGTAGCAACATACAACTGATGATGCAGACAGTGTCTATACAGTAATCTCTTATGGCAATAATCGTATTTAGGATTTTTTACCGACTAAATCAATCACCCAAAGCTCCGCTTGCGAGCCCAGCCGAAATGGCACACCCCAAAAACCATAACCCGAGCTTACAATCACATCGGTATTGTTGATACGTTCATAGCCGTAACCCAAACGATTTAAGAATTTGACAATGAAATTGGCAGGAAATATTTGCCCATTATGGGTATGTCCAGACACTTGCAAATCAATCGGTAATTGTACGTTTTGTTCAATCTCATTGGGCTCATGGTCAAGTAAAATTATCGGCTTATCCGTATTTGACGGTATTAAGTCCTTGGTCGCTTTACGATAACTGGCATGATTATCCAGTCGTCCTACCAACCAAAACTGATTATCAACCAACACTTTGTCATCTGCCAATAAGGTAATATTGGCTTTTTGGATCGCATCGCGAATCTCGCCTTCATGCCCATACATGTCATGATTACCTAGTGTGGCATACGCGCCCATTGGCACTGCTCTTGCTAGTTGTTGCAGCGCGGGCTGCATATTTTGCGAGGTATAATAATCAACATTATCATCCATGATATCGCCAGGCATGAGCAGCAGTTGCACGTTCTGTGCTTTTACAATATCGGTTAATCGGTTAATTTGCCGCTCACCGACCATTAGACCCAAATGCAGGTCTGAAACCATCCCAATCCGAATAGGTTTAGCAAGTGGCTGATTGGCAGTCAAGGTGATATGACGAATGGTGGGTGTATAAGCATTATAAATACCCATCAACACCATGCCAAAAAACACCAGCGGCAACAAAATGCGTTCCCCGTAAATTTGATAACTCACGGCATTAAAAAATTGCGGGGCAACTTTCATCAACACCAAATTGATAATGCCCACCGCCACCATCGACATGATGACAAACCACAAAATAGTCAGCCAAGTCATAGACAGCTTAAGCCCAAAGCTCGTCAATCGTGCGATGCCAAATACCAATAACGCATTACTTATCACAAATAGACTAATCATCAAATAGCGAGAAGAGCGATCGGATAACCAAGACCCTGCCCACCACTGCAGCCCCCGCCCCGCGCCATAAGTAAACAATTCAAACAACAATACAATGACGGTCAGAAATATCCAACGCATACCAGCCCCAAATTTTTTATCATAAGTAAAGGTTATATAAAGAATGTTTGTGAATTTACAATGTCGCTTTATATATTCTTTATCTATTAAAGCCAATCAGTGAATTTGAAAAAATCAATTAATATAATTTGCGCATTAAAAAACCCAACTTACGAGAATAAGTTGGGTTTTTTCGATATCGGCTCATCCGATAACGGTATTGTGGCAGGTTTATTGATTTTTAACAAGCAATAAATTTGCTATAATAACCCTTTTGGCACTTTTAAACATTATGACTTATTCAACTGCTGTTAATTTATCTGATATTGCCAAACCTGCCCAAACCCGCGTCATTGTGGGGATGTCAGGGGGCGTTGATTCTTCTGTCACCGCCGTTTTGCTCAAACAAGCGGGCTTTGACGTTGAAGGCTTGTTTATGAAAAACTGGGAAGAAGATGACGGTACCGAATATTGTACCGCCATGACTGACCTTGCCGACGCGCAAGCGGTCGCCGACAAAATCGGTATTAAACTGCATACCGCCAACTTTGCCATGGAATATTGGGATCGCGTATTTGAGCATTTTTTGGCGGAATATAGCGCAGGTCGCACCCCAAATCCTGATATTTTATGCAACAAAGAAGTCAAGTTTAAAGCCTTTTTGGATTATGCGCTAACCTTGGGGGCGGATTATATTGCCACCGGTCACTATGCACGCCGCGGTTTTAGCGATGAAAATGGCAAAGCGCCACTGCTACGCGGACTTGATAACAATAAAGACCAAAGCTATTTTCTACACGCGGTGGCAGGCGATAAAATCGCCAAAACCTTGTTCCCTGTGGGTGAGTTAGAAAAACCTGAAGTACGCCGTATCGCCGAGCAATATGATTTAGCAACAGCGAAGAAAAAAGATTCTACGGGTATTTGTTTTATCGGCGAGCGACGCTTTAAAGACTTTTTACAGCAGTATTTGCCCGCTCAAAAGGGCGATATCTATACCGATGATGGCAAAAAAATCGGCACCCATGATGGCTTAATGTATTACACACTCGGTCAACGTGGCGGTATTGGTATTGGTGGGGTCAAAGATAGAGATGAGGCGCCTTGGTTTGTGTTGCACAAAGACTTGGATAATAATCGCCTGATTGTCGGTCAAGGGCATGACCATCCGATGTTACAATCCACTGAATTGACTGGCTATAAGCTTGACTGGGTGGTTGATGCACCCACCCAACTGTTTACTGCCCAAGGTTATCGCTGTACCGCCAAAACGCGCTATCGTCAGCCCGATCAAGCCTGTACAGTTTTTGCCCTTGATGAAACGGGCGACACTATAAAAGTGGTGTTTGACGAGCCACAGCGTGCGGTGACGCCCGGTCAGTCTTGTGTGTTTTATCAAGATGACATCTGTTTAGGCGGTGGCGTGATTGAAACCATCGATGCCCCTACTAGCCTAGCTGAAGTTTAAAGTTTAAAGTTTAAAGTTTAATACACAGTAAGACACAAACAGCGCAAATTGATATCATTTGCGCTTTTTTTATACCCTATTGATTAAGAAAAGTTTGCGGCTAGGCGTTTGTTCCACCCCGCTTTTTTTCGTAGGTAGCCAATTCCCCAGCAGCTTAAATAAATCACAAATGAAATGGTAGTGATATAAGGTGAAATCGGCAGCCCAGGTCCTAACGATAGTAATATCCCGCCGACCCCAGCGATGATAGCAAACAGCATGGACAACAAATAGACATAGATAGGTCTAGCCGTCACTTGACTCGCCGCTGCGGCAGGCGTGATGAGTAACGATAATAACAGCAATGCACCGACAAACTGCACACTCACCGCCACCACAAGACTCAGCGCAAACATAAACAGCAAAGATAAAAATGTTAAATTTAAATGCTGCGCTTGGGCAACTTGCGGGTCGACTGCGGCAAATAACATGCGCTGACCAAATATAGCAATGATTGACAGTACAATCACCGCGACCACTAACATTGACTGCAATTCAGCGGGCGTGATTGCAACAATCTGCCCGGTTAATAAGCCAAATTTATTGGAGGAGCGCCCTTGATACAAGGATAAAAACAACACCCCCAGCCCAAGCCCGAATGGCAACAAAATACCCACCACTGAATTGCGGTTTTTGCCATCAATCCCCATGACCCCCAGCACCATGCCAGCCGTCACCGCCCCAATCACGGCGCCTAGGGTGACTGAAGACCCTAACCATAAGGCACACGCCGCCCCTGCAAACGACAGCTCTGCTGTCCCATGCACGGCAAACGCCATATCCCGTGCCTGTACCATCGGTCCAATGAATCCCGCCATCACACCCAGCAATACCGCGGCCACGATGGACGTTGATACCAAGGGCAACAGCTCAGCAAAGTTATCAAAATTGATGATGGTATGTAGCCAAGTCGTGAGCAGCATGTAAATTCCAAAAGTTAAAAAACCATCGAATGTGATGGCTTGTTTTTGATTGAAGCAAATAAATTAGCGAAATCGTCTGATTAAGTCGACACCACCGAGGTTGGCAGTCGCATTTTCAAGGCGCAGCACTTTATCTACCAAAGGTATAATTGGTTCGAGTTCATGGCTAATCATCAAAATCGCGGTATGATGTGCTTGTTTGCGATGGGCTAAAATATCACTGACCACATACTGGCTTGCCACATCAAGGCTCAGTAGCGGCTCATCCATCAACAAAACATCAGGCTCAGCGACCAAGGCTTGGGCGATACGCATGCGCTGCTGCTCACCACCCGAGAGCATGGTAAGCGGTGCATCACAAAATGACTCACCGCCGACTTCCGCAATGGCTTTATCCACCAAATATTTTTTTTGTTTTGCCGTCTGCCAAAAACCACCCAAGGTTTTTTTGGGGCTAAACAGACCAAACAGATAATTTTCCCCATCCAGCCCTAGCTGTACCAAGTCCCTACCCCGAATCGGTAGTTTTGGCGCAAAGTCTTTGAGCTGAGGCACATAACCCACTCGAATATCTTTGCCAAGCGTGATTGAACCACTGGATAGTGGCACAAGTTTGAGTAAACTTCGCAGCAGTGTGGTCTTGCCTGTACCGTTGGCGCCGAGCAATGCCACAAATTCACCTGATAAAATCGAAAAATTGACATCCTGCCATAGCAGACGTTGTCCAAAGTGCATACTGCCATCTTTGACTTGCAAAACGACTTGCTGTGATTGGGGCAGTTTGACAAACGATTGGCAATGAATGGCCTGCGCAAACTGCCGCTCGCTATTGGCTATTTTGGTGGTTGACATGGGCATGGTGGCTACTTCTTCATCCTAACAGCAAGATTAACGACAAGATCCTAAAGGCAAGGATGGTTGATTGGCAATATCACATTGCAAAAAATCTGGGCTAAAAATTACGCATTATAAGGGATAACCAGTCAACACTATACCCATTAACGCAAATTTTTACTCAAATGCGTTAATGGGTAATCTAAAATTTTCAGGCTAGTTAAAATTAGCGCGTCGCTGCCGCAAAATCATCCAGGGTTTTTTCAATAAATTGCGTATAGCTTGTCACGCCATCGGGCAGGGTTTCATAGACCGCCACAACTGGGACTGTTGACGCCTTCGCTAATGTGATGAGTTGCTTTGAGGTAGCATCCTCGGTCTGGGCATTGACCACCAACAAGCCGACTTGTTTATTGCTCAGCAGGCTTTTGCTGTCATTGAGCACTTTGACCGACACCCCTGCATCCGTCTCTGATTGCACGACATAGGCTTTTGGCGTTACATTCTTGATGCCCATATCGGCTAGCAAATACCCAATGACAGGCTCAGTAGCAAAGGCAGTGATGGCTTTTTGCTGTCCGATTTGTTTGGCTTTGACTTTAAGCGCATCAATTTGCTGGATAAATTGTTGGGTATTTTTTGCATAAATTGCTTGATTGGCAGGTGATGTTGCCGCCAATTGCTTGTTGACCGCTTCAGCCACTTTTTTTGCTGTATCAAGGGAGAAAAACACGTGCTCATTGAAGTCACCGTGCGAGTGAGTATGTACTTCGCTATGCCCTGCACTGGGCACGTGAGGATGATCATATGGTTGCGGATCAGCGGTCTTTATTTCGTGTTGGTGTTGTTCACCGGTAGACTCATCTGCCGCATTGTCCGTGTTAGGCGACAGTCCTGAAAGTGCCACCGCATTAATCACCACAGGTTTGTGACTCACCGACTCAGCTAAGCTCATACCCCAATCATCATACCCGCCACCGTTGACCAGCATGATAGCGGACTTAGTGATATTAAGCTTGTCGGTCGCTGTGGCTTGATAATCATGCGGATCTTGTGATAAATCATCGACCCCCACAATCACATTGACTTTATCCCCCCCGACCGCTTTAGCCACCGAACCCCACACATTGGTAGTGGCATAAACGGTGGGTAATTGGGTATTAATAACGGTGTTTGATGAGACTGTTGTAGCTGAGCTATTTGATGCGGATTGCTTTGAGGCTGATTGATTTGAGGTGGATTGATTGTCAGTTTGTTTTTGGCAGCCTGTTAATCCTCCCAATAGGCTCATCGTCAATGTTACCCCTGCAATCGTGGGGTTTTTTAGTAGCCTTAGTAGCAAAAAAGGTCGGCTAAAAAAAGCATATTTGTTAATCAATGCGTTTATCATGCTGGGTCGCCCAATCAAGTATTGAAAATAGTAAAAATGTTATATTATAACATTTTAATGGTGTTCTCAAGATAGCTCAATGATTTATGCTGGCTTGGATTTCATCTATCGCACCTTTAAATTCAACTATTTGCGCTGACCTTTTTATGCCATAATAAATTTATCACCTTGCTGTATGGTTCACAGGCGAATCGGTTGTTATTTTCTACGCTTTACGCCTGTCAGCACTTTTTTGTATGACCCACTCTCACAGGATGTTTTTATGAAACAATTTTTCGCGCCTTGTCTGGTACTTGTCAGTATGTTGGGCACAACATTTGCCCATGCAGCCTCTATGCCAGTGGATACCAATGCCCGCTTTAAACTAGGGTTAAACGCGTCAATCAACAATTACGCGTACGACAAGGACAATGATGTTACGATAATGCCACAGGCATTTTATGACAACAATCGACTCTACATTGAAGGCAGTGAAGTAGGTTATTATCCCTACAAAGACGCACAAAACGAATGGCGATTAACCGCAAGCTACGATAGCCGTTCATTTGATCCAGACGATGCGAGCACAGCGGCTTTAAAAGGACTTGATGAGCGTAAATGGTCTGCTATGGTAGGTACAAGCTATATGCGCATCACCCCGTATGGTGGCTTTAAAGCGCAAGTGGAAACTGATGCATTAGGTCGCAGTGATGGTACTAGCGCAAAAGTGGCGCACTTGAGCAGATTTAAAGCAATGGACGATAAAATCACCATTTACCCTGAGTTAGGACTGCAGTGGTACAATGACAAGTACAATAATTATTACTTTGGTGTTTCTGAGCAAGAATCGCTACGAACAGGGATAAAAGCTTATAACGCTGATAGTAGCGTTACCCCCTATGTGAATGTCAGTGCCAGTTACGCCATTTCACCACGCTGGAGTGCATTTATCAGTCAGTATTTAGAGTATTTGAGCGATGAGCAAAAAGACAGCCCACTGGTTGATAACCGTGTCGATAGCAAAACTAAAATTGGCTTTAACTATCAGTTTTAATGCCTAGTTTGATGCCTAGCCTGCCCATAAATAGCTTGCCCATAAAAAGCGCAAATTGTTTGATTTGCGCTTTTTTTCTTTATAAGAAAGGGTTATTCACTTCGTCCACGTGCGATGCTTGCTGCTGTTGCGTGGCAGATTTTTCCACCGTTTGCGCTTGATGGGCTTCTAAATATTCAATGATTTGGTTCAATACATCTTGCAATTGTTTTGCCGTGGCTAAACTTTGTTTATCCAACGTAAACGTCGCACTGCCGTAGAGATTGACTTGCTCTCCTTGATTCTCAAGGGTAAATTCGCCCAAGCCCACGCTTTGGCTATCATTTTGAAATGGTTTAAAAGCACTCATCTTTTTCCCCTGTTTAGTCACTGATTTGCTGTTACTGATTTTGGTTATGGTGAAATAGTCGCTACATTGCTCGGCAAACTGGGAAACGCATTGACCCCGGTGCGTTTTTTAAGTGTGCTTAGGCTAATTTTTTCAACAGTTCCGCTATCATCATTTGGGCTAAAAAATGCCATCGCTTGATGTTGTGATGGCAAATATACCGCTTTAAAAAAATGCGATGGCACTAACACGCGATTTTTTAGCCGTTTGATTTCCGGTGTTAAGAACGCCACCCCTGTCACTACATAAGCTGAGCCGTATTGGTTGGTCAGGTTGCGAGTTTGTGTTTCAATTTTTACCCAAGTTTTACGGTTGTTGTCAGGTGTTTGTGGGGCGATATTGGCTAAACTAAAACTATCAAATTGTGAGTCCGGGTTTGCCATATCAGCATTGGGCGCTAAATGCCCTCTGTCAAATCCGGTACGGGTATAATCGCTCAATAGACTACGCACCTCGGTTGGCAGGCGAGTTTCTTCATGAAAGTTATCCTCTCTGACCAAGGTTTTGGCAGCCGTTATTCGTTGTCGCGTCAAATGCTCAGCGACCCAAATCGGGGTTTTGGTGACCCCCGAATACATCACCGCAAAGCCATTAAAGCACAGTGGGTAGGTTTTTTGCGACAGCTTAGCAGTCATTGTCGGCTGGGTTTTCTCCAAAAACTCGCTGGCGCATTGTTGTAGCGCCTTGTCTAGCGGGCGCGTGGTGAGTGCTTGGGTAGCTGTGTTCGCTTGGGCGGTAGGAATAGTAGTAGGGATAGTAACAGTATTGCTATCGGGCTTGGTGGCTGAAGGCGCAACACTACAACCTGTCAAATACAGCAAGCCAACGCTCATGGCTGATAAGATGGCAGTACGGCTAATAAAATGGGTTTGAACTATCATGAGTGACCTTAAAAATGAAAAAATGAAAAATGATGCAATGACGACAATGGTATGGTTCGGGCTAAAGTGATGTATAACGTAGTTTAAAGCTCGGTTTAAAACTTTTTGTTATTTTATAAGTTTTTTTAGTGGAATAGGCAAATATTTACTGGCAGTGATAGCAGTTTTTTGAAATGTTTTTTGGCTAATATTGCGTTGACTATTTTTATCCCAATATTTTCCCATCAACAATTGCTTAAGTTCTGATAAAATACACCTTTTGTCGTTAGTAAATTTTTATGAGTACATCAACCACATCACAAAACGCCGTCGTCTTACTCTCAGGCGGGCTAGATTCCGTGACTTGCCTTTACTGGGCAAAAGCCAATTATGCCAACGTCACAGCGGTAAGCTTTAACTACGGTCAGCGCCACAATAGCGAACTGAATGCCGCCAAAAAAATCGCCGCGACTGCCCAAGTTAACCATCGTATTATCGATATTGATTTGGCACAGCTAGGTGGCTCAGCGTTGACCGATGCTTCGCTGGTGGTACCCGATGCCAAACAAACAGATTTTAGCGATAATCAGCATAATGACAGCATTCCAATCACCTATGTACCTGCGCGTAATACCATCTTTTTGTCGTATGCGCTGGCATTGGCAGAGGTGACACAGTCCAATGCCATTGTGATTGGCGTCAATGCAGTCGATTACTCAGGCTATCCTGACTGTCGTCCTGAATATATTGAAGCCTTTGAAAAGATGGCAAATCTCGCTACCAAAGCCGGTGTGATGGGCAATCATCTCCACATTGCAACGCCATTGTTGCATTTAAGTAAAGCAGAAATCATTAAGTTGGGGGTATCGCTGGGGGTGGATTATGCTTTGACCGTGTCATGCTACCGCGCAGATAGCGAAGGGCGAGCCTGTGGGCACTGCGATAGCTGTTATTTACGACAGCAAGGTTTTTTACAAGCTGAAATAGATGACCCGACTATTTATCAGTAATCTATCATCATCAAATCCTGCCAGCTTTATTGCGTCAACGGTAAAGCTAGCCATTGTACGATTGAACACCTGCTGTTCTATACTGCTGTCTCTTATGAGGATAAACTATGAAACATTCAGCCATCGTGACCCTATTTGCTAGCATGGTTTTGCCGTTTGCCGCGCATGCCGCCAACCCACAATACGTCAATGCTTGCGCCACCCAAATGACCGAAAAACACATCACTGATGCCGCTTCTGCAAAAAAAGTATGTACTTGTGTGGTAGATGAACAAGCAAAAATCACCCAAGCGCAAAAAAATGAGCTTGATACTTGGGTAAAAAGTGGAAAAGATGTTCGCCAAAACAAAACTTTCCAAACCATCAGCGCTCGTATGAAAGCGTGTGGCAACGGCGTTAAATTTAATAAAGCCCGTCCCTAATCGGCTACAATCAAGTCAATAATCGATAGCGCCGCACCACCAGACCAGTTGTTTACTGGTCTTTTTTTGTTTTGTCGCATGAAGAAGTTTGTACTCAATCTGGCTTTCTGATATTGTTAGTTCAATTTTTGCTTGGGAAATGCCCATGACTCAACTACCCAATTTTTTGGTCACCACGGTTGAAGCGGATACCAGCCGTCATGCCACAGCGCAGCCGCAATTTATCCAGCGTCAAATCAACCTGCCAGCATATGCCAAACAGTCAGAGAAAGGCTTGATTCTGTACTTTTATCCAAAAGACAACACCTCAGGCTGTAGTGTACAAGCGCAAGATTTTAGCCAGCATTTGACTCAACTGCAGCAGCTTGGCTATCAAGTCATTGGCGTATCAAGAGATAGTGTCAAAAGCCATGAAAAATTTATCAGCAACCAACAGATTAATTTTGCACTGGTGAGTGATACCGATGAACAACTTTGCCAATATTTTGGCATCATTGCCGAAAAAAAACTGTACGGCAAAGTCAGCCTTGGCGTGGTACGTTCAACCTTAATTTTCGACAACGCCGGCAAGCTGATTCATGAGATGCGCAATGTCCGCGCCAAGGGACATATTGATAAATTACTTGCGATATTGCCCACCCTTTAACCCAAACTAACCTAAATTAACCCAAACACCTTATTTTATTTTGATTTTTTGACTCGAGATCACTCATTGTATGTCCGTGAACCAATTTTTTAAAAATATCTATCACGACTTGTATTATGACGTCTATAAAGCAGTCGGTGGTTCGCTCGAAGATGAAGCGGTTAATTGGCCGCTGTATCTCTCCAAACTTGCCAGTACAGGCATCAAAATTATGGTACTGTTGGCTATTTTGGGCGTGGTCTATCGGTTAAGTTTGTTGCTCATCAATTCTGCCCGTTTTATCGCCAAAGACAGTAAATACAGCCAATCGTTAAGGCTTATCGCACGGTTGATGTGGTTGTTTTCAAGTTTGCTTGCGGTGATGAGTCAGCTTAATTTTGAACCTGAAACAGTCAAAGCCACTGCCAAAGCCGGTATTTGGTCAGTGATTTTTTATATGGCGTGGTACAACCTCGGTTATTTGATGCAAAAAATGCTCAAAAATTATGGGCTAAATGCGTCGATTGAACAATTACTGCACAATTTGTTGTCCATGCTCATCATCGTATTGTGGATTGCCTCGGTGATGTCACAGTTTGGTTTTGATATTGTGTCTGTGGTCGCAGGTCTTGGAATTGCAGGTATCGCAGTGGGTTTTGCGGCACAAGCCACACTTGCCAATTTTATTGCCGGTATCACCATTTTGATTGAGCAGTCATTTCAAGTCGGTGATTGGGTCAGCATCAATGAAAAAGAAGGTAAAGTGGTGCAAATCGCCTTGCGCACTACCCAAATTTTGACCCGTGACAATATCACCGTGATTTTCCCCAATTCAACCGTTGCTTCAGCGGAAGTCATTAATTTGACTGCCAAAAATCTGATTCGTTTTGATATTGAAGTGCGTATCGCGTTGGAAGCTAATATTGAAAGCGCTCGCGCTATCATTCTTGATATTTTAGCCAACACCAAAGAGGTATTAGAGCGTCCTGCGCCCACAGCGACGGTGGATAAAATTGGCGATTTTGGGGTATTTTTTATTGTGCGGTTTTGGGTCAATCCGCCACACGTGTCTCGAATGCCATTTATCAAAGAAAATCTACGCGAACAAATCAAAGTAGCTCTAGATGATGCCAGCATTGCCACACCTTACCCTCATATGCAGCTTTTAATGCCAAGCGATAAAGCCACCCCATCGGTAAAAACTTCCCCATAATTTCAGACATTCTGTCATTTGTCGTTTGCTAATCATGCTAAAATACGCCATTAATCAACTTTGACTTTTTTTGGCAGTATTTATGACAGACAGCAATACAACGCCCGTTGGGCAAACTTTTCACATTGTCATCACTTGTGCGGATGGACTAGAGACTCCCTTGCAAACTGAGCTGGCAAGCTTTGGTATAGATACACAAATTGAGCGCACGGGTCGGCTGATGGCGACATTGACGTTGGCGCAGATTTATCAAGTTTGCCTATGGTCTCGTGTGGCATCACGGGTGTTGTTACCACTGGGCAAAAAGAACATCAATCCCGAGTACGATATTGCAGATCAGCTCTATACCTTTGCCAAAACTGTCAAATGGACCCAGTTATTTGATTTGGAGCAGACCTTTGCGATTCGTTTGACCCTAGATAAGCGCGTACAAGCCAACCAGCAATTCACCATGCTTCGTGTCAAAGATGCGATTGCCGACCAATTTAACGAGCAGTTCGGTCGTCGCCCCAATGTCGATAAAAACCCCGATTTTGGCATTGTCGCTACTGTGGGTGACAAACAAGCTGAATTGTATCTAGACTTATCAGGGACCAGTTTGCACCGCCGTGGTTATCGTGCTGCGATGACTGAAGCGCCACTCAAAGAGAACTTAGCGGCCGCCCTGCTCTATAGCGTGAATTTTCACACCACCCAATTTGACAGTATCGTCGACCCGATGTGCGGCTCAGGCACGCTGATTATTGAAGCCTTACTGATGAGCGCAGATTATGCCGTGGGACTGGATAAAGCCGATAGCCAATTTGGGTTTTATGCATGGCAACATCATGATACTGCCCTTTGGGAGGCTATGGTGCAAGACGCGCAAACCCGTTTTCATCATCGCTTAAATGCCATGGCAAATGGCGAGATGCCCGCGGTATTTGCTTTTGATATGGACTCAGGCGCGGTTCGAGCCACGCATAAAAATTTAATCGCCGCAGGTTTGACGCCTATCATCAACCGTATTACCTTGCAGCAGCGCTCACTGGCGACCCTTAATTTGGCATTAGAAAAACAAGTCAATGGCTGGGTCAATCCCCTGTTTATTACCAACCCACCCTATGGTGAGCGCTTGGGTGAAGAAGAATTGATTAAACCCTTGTATCAAGGTTTGGGTAAAAAATTACAAGCCCTGTTTGCAGACAGCCCTGCCAAAGTGACTTTGGGTGTCCTCGCTGCCAAAGTTGAACAAGCCGACGTACTACCCCTTGCCGAGCCAAAAACCCTACGCTGTCATAACGGTGCTATCACCGTTTATTTTCGTTATGGTGAGCTGTTAAAGAGTAAAGACACACCGTTAATTACGCGCTTTGAAAAACGTGAAATCGCCGTAGAAGAAGGTCAAGATTTTATCAATCGACTACAAAAAAATCTTGCCAATCTGCGTAAGCTTGCTCACAAACAAGCTGTAACCAATCTGCGGGTGTATGATGCCGACTTACCTGATTTTAAAGTAGCAGTGGATGTATATGGCGAATTTGTGCATGTGCAAGAATATGCCGCCCCTAAATCAATCCCGTTAGAGACCGCCAAAAAACGCTTTAATCTAGCGCTGCATGGCGTGCGTGAAGCCTTGCAAGTAAACCGTGAGCAAGTGTTTATCAAAACCCGCGCCCGCCAATCCGGCAATGAGCAGTATGAGAAAAAAGCCAATTCGGGTAAATTCCATGTGGTCAGCGAGCCAACCGCCAACAACCAACGGGCGTATTTTTTGGTGAACTTTAGCGATTATTTGGATACAGGGTTATTTCTTGACCATCGCAGCATCCGAAAAATTATTGCAGAAAACTCACGCGGTAAAACGGTGCTTAATCTGTTTGCTTATACTTGTACTGCCAGCGTTCATGCGGCATTGGGCGGGGCAAAAGCGGTGACATCGGTGGATTTATCACAAAACTATCTGGATTGGGGACGCAAAAATTTTGCCCTAAACGGCTTGCCAGATTTGCCAAGCTACCAGTTTGTTGCCCAAGATATTTTTGAATGGATTAAAAGCAATACTGAGCAGTACGATGTGATTTT
Organism: Moraxella sp. 179-F 1C4 NHS; assembly: GCF_045370505.1. NCBI lineage: Bacteria > Pseudomonadati > Pseudomonadota > Gammaproteobacteria > Moraxellales > Moraxellaceae > Moraxella > Moraxella sp. 179-F 1C4 NHS. Next base: position 51,000 of record NZ_JBIQEC010000005.1, read on the forward strand.
TATCGATCCGCCGACTTTTTCTAATTCCAAAAAATTTCAAGGTACTTTTGATGTGCAGCGCGACCACGTACCACTCATCAACCGTGCCATGAACCGCTTATCCGCTGAAGGCGTGCTGTATTTTTCTAACAATTTTACCAAGTTTGTGCTAGATGACGAAATCAACAACCGTTATCACGTTGAAGAAATGACCAGCCAAACCATCGGCTTTGATTTTGATAGTAAACGCCCTATTCACCAGTCGTGGGCGATTCGCCACAAATAATTTGCCAATAAAAAAGCGATGACTCGTGTTAGCCATCGCTTTTTTTGATGAATTCGGTTATTTTGCCATAGTCTTGGTTTCAATCACACTATCAAGCTGATAAAGGTTGCCATAGCCTTTGGTATCGGTCGGTGGGGTACGATAGCGAGTCAAGCGCAAAACCCGCTGTGCAGTTTCATCATGACGATAATTGATGATAGGCGCATCGAGCAGATGCCATTGACCCACCGCTGTTTTTAGTCCCTGCGTGTCATAATTGATGTCACGCACTTCTAGGCATTTTCTATCGGTGACATTGTCGCAATACTGCCATTTGGGTTTGACTTCCAAAAATACGGTTTCCCCTTTGCCGTATTTTACTTCAGGCTTTAATATACCATCCCAAATTAACGCAGTGCCGTCTGCCAAATCTTGTTGCAACATTGCATGTGTTTGCCAGCTCATTATCATCATTGATAGTTGACTTTGACTTTGCATTTGCTGAGCCAACCAAGTTTCACTTTGTTGTAGAGAGCCGCAACCCATCAAGGTAGTCACCGCATTGGTGCTTGCCTGTAGCTTGTCCCCTTGTAACCTATAGCCACTCGATAATTGATTACAGCCTACACTGTAACTGATTCGATTTTGGGTGAAATCAAGTGTTACCTTGTGGTTATCAATTTGCGGCTTCAACTGTTCCGATGGCGGTGGATTGGTACTGTCCGGATAAGCATTCACGCCAGACAGTTGCCAATGATAACTTTGCAAATCATCCACAGTGGGTGCTTTACCAATAAATATCGCAGGCTGGGCATCAGGCACTCTTTCACTAGGTGCTGATAGGTTAGTATTCACCGTTTGGCAACCAGTCAGGGCAAGCATGAGCAATGCGCTCGTTTTAAAGCTACCTTTAACCACTCGATTGTTTATCATTCTTTTATCCATTATTACGCCATTAATTGAAGTTTAGCCAAATATTTTTAGTTATTCAGCATCCGTTCTGTAAATTTAGTTTAGTACCTTTAAATTTAGTTTAGTACCTTTAATGGAATAGTTGGCATAAAAAAACCCAGTCAAGCGACTAGGTTTTTGATTTCAAACTTAAACTACACGGTTATTTATTCGGTTGTGGCGTGGTGCGTAGATAAGGTTTGATTTCTGTATGCCCTTTTGGGAATTTCGCGGCGATTTCTTCATTTTTGACGCTCGGCGGGATAATCACATCGTCCCCGTCTTGCCACTCAACCGGCGTTGCAATGCCATAATTATCTGACAATTGCAAGGCATCAATCACCCGTAAAATTTCATTGAAGTTACGACCTACGGCAGCTGGGTAAGTGAAAGTTAACCGCAGTTTATGCTGTGGATCGATAATGAATACACTACGAACCGTGTGCGTGGTTGACGCATTTGGGTGAATCATGTCGTAAGCTTCCGATACTTTTTTGTCAGCATCTGCAATGATGGGGAAATTCACCTCGCAGCCTTGGGTTTCTGAGATATCGCCTGCCCAAGCTTTGTGATCTTCGACGCTATCGACTGATAAAGCAATGGGTTTGACATGGCGCTTTTTGAACTCATCACCCAATGATGCCGTGCGTCCTAACTCCGTGGTACAAACTGGGGTAAAGTCTGCCGGATGTGAGAATAAAACCACCCAGTTATCACCTTGCCAATCGTAAAAATTGATATTGCCTTCGGTGGTTTGTGCGTCAAAATTTGGTGCCGTGTCGCCAATTCGTAATTGTGCCATCGCTGACTCCTTATAATTTGATTAATAGTATGGTTATTGTTTGATATCGGTCTATCACAGAGACTCAGCAAAATTTTAACAGATTTTAAATTCATCAATAATGACTTTTTGCGAATCTTTGTTTCTAAAAAGTCATAAGCGCGCTACGATTGACTGTTTTATAGTGGAGGTTTTAATCAAATTCCGCGGTCTTTAAAAACCGCGCGACCACGTTAAACTGTCCAGCGGTGGTATCTTCTTCATACATGGCTTGGCGAAACGCATTGGAATTGGCAATGCCTGAGGTATACCAAGCAATATGTTTACGAGCAATACGACATCCCGAGTATTCGCCATAAAACGCATAAATCTCTTGCAAATGGCTTAATACAATCTCTTTTAACTCATCCATCGTTGGACTGGGCAGGATTTCACCGGTCTCTAGGTAATGCGCAATGTCGCGAAAAATCCAAGGCTGCCCTTGCCCTGCCCGCCCAATCATAATGCCATCGGCGCCTGTTTGCTCGTATACTTGTTTGGCTTTTTGCGGGCTGTCGATATCGCCATTGACGATAACAGGAATGGTGAGAAGATTTTTGACTTCTTTAATTAACTCATAGCGAGCGCGGCCTAGATATTTATCTTCGCGGGTACGTCCATGTATTACAATCATGGCGATACCTGCCTCTTCTGCCATTTGTGCGACACGTAAAATATTTTCTTCACCATTGGCATAGCCTAGACGGGTTTTTAGCGTGACTGGCACATCCACGGCATTGACCGTGGCATCCAATAGTCGCTTGACCAAATCTTCATCTTTGAGTAGCGCTGAACCAGCAAGCTTTTTGCATACTTTTTTTGCCGGGCAACCCATATTGATATCGACAATTTGCGCCCCATTGGCAACTTGATAGCGAGCGGCTTCGGCGATTTTTTCTGGGTCTGAACCAGCGATTTGCGCAGAAATAGGCGCGATTTCGCCATCAAAATTGGCACGATACAGTGTTTTGTGATGGGCAAACAAAGTGGCATCAGAGGTCATCATCTCCGACACGGCATGCCCTGCGCCAAAGGACTTAGCCAGCATGCGAAAAGGCTTATCAGTGACCCCTGCCATCGGGGCAACGATGATGCGGTTGGCGATGGTCTGGTCACCGATACTGAGGGGGGTAAGTAATGGATGGCTGGACATAAATACAAAAGAATGACGAGCTCAAAAATGGGGGAACATTATAACTTTTATTGTCCATGCTTTGGCTAAAAATATTACGCATTTATCATACTCCCCATTTCCCCCTCTTTTAAACAATCGGGTGAGTTTTTATATCAATTTTTTACGATTTTTTATCTGTTTGTCATATAGACTTAACCCAATAGAAGTTTAATAGTGTCATACTCATCAATTTGTTAGGCATAGATTTAGATGTAGATTTAGACATAGAAATGGGCATAAACATATGTTAAAACAGCTTAAACTTTGGTATCGAGGCGGTAAGCATGTCAATGGCGAAGTGATTTATCAGCTACCCCATTGGTCTGCTAGGTTAGTCCGTCGCACGGTTGATTTTGTTTCGCTTGAATGGAAGTGGTTATTGGCATTTTTATGCCTAATCATGATAATTCTTGTTATCGCTATTTGATTTGTCGATATTTTACCCATTTCGCCATGCCAATTTGGGCAACATATGTGAGGTAAAGATATTGTATATAAAGCCGCTAACAAGTCACTATGTTTTACCATGACAAATAGTTGAGATTTTAGTATACTATCTTGTTTATTTGACACGCTTATACGACCGCTATGACCCAAATTCCTGTCATTCAAAACCCAGAAATGGTTAATCCCCAAGACCTTACCGCAAAAACCAATTTACTTGGCATGAGTAAGGCTGAGCTTGGACAATTTTTTGCCGATTTGGGCGAAAAACCGTTTCGCGCCACCCAAGTCATGAAGTGGATTTATCAGTTTGGCGTGACCGATTTTTATCAAATGACGAATTTGTCCAAAAAATTACAAGAAACATTGGATGAAGTGGCAACTGTGTCGCCCCCAACGGTCAAGTTTAAACAATTTAGCGAAGATGGCACCCGCAAATGGGTGTTTGAAGTAGCAGGTGGCTCGCTGGTGGAAACTGTACTTATCCCAGCTGACGATAATAAACAGTTTGGACGTAAAACCTTGTGTATTTCATCGCAAGTCGGCTGTGCGCTTGACTGCTCGTTTTGTAGCACCGGCAAGCAAGGCTTTGAGCGGGATTTATCCCCTAGCGAAATTATCGGACAGCTGTGGGTTGCCAACCAGTCTTATATGGAAAATGTGCCAGTCACTGAGCGTGAAAATCGGGTGACCAATGTGGTGATGATGGGCATGGGTGAACCCTTGTTAAATTATGAGCCTGTGGTAGCCAGTATGTCATTGATGCTCGATGACTTTGGTTTTGGATTATCCAAACGCCGCGTCACCCTATCAACATCGGGTATTGTGCCAAAGATGTATCAGCTCGCCAAAGACATTGATGTGGCACTTGCCATCAGCCTACATGCACCCAATGACGAACTACGTAACGAACTGGTACCCATCAATAAAAAATATCCACTCAAAGAGCTGATAGCCGCCGCCAAATCTTATGTATATGACGAAAATCCCCGTCATAAGAAGCATGTCACCATCGAATATGTGATGTTAAAAGACGTCAATGACACTGATGAACACGCCCGCCAGCTAGTCAATCTGCTCAAAGATTTGCCCTGCAAAATTAATTTGATTCCGTTTAATCCGTTCCCGCATGCGCCTTATGGACGCTCTAGTAACAATCGCATCCATGCGTTTAGCAATATCTTGAACCAAGCAGGCTTTGTCTGTACCATTCGCCAAACCCGCGGCGATGACATTGATGCGGCGTGTGGACAGCTGGTCGGACAAGTCACCGATAAAACCCGCCGAGCAAAACAATGGCAAGAAAAAGTGTCCAAAACATTACAATCTAAAGCATCTCATTAAATCTTTTATCATTATAATAGTTTGGCGTGATAAAGGCGCAAATTAGCCTTAACGGTTGGTGTTATCAAACTTTTTTTGCTATAGTAATAGCCATTTTTCCATTTTTAATGCTAGGCTTGTTTTGCTATTGGGTTGTATCGACCATTAAAATTGGTTAGCTACTGTCAAAATTTTTAATTATTCAATTTAGTTCATTTGATTATGAGTAAGTTTGTTATGCCACCATGTCACTCACGTCAAACTCATTTATACCATAGTCAACCTGCTATTTTTTGTCAATTACACGACAACGATATAGGTGACGATAAAATGCCGGGCAAATCAAATTTTTTATCGAAGGTTTTTGCGGTAAGTATAATTGGCTTTTCAAGCCTCACCCTTTGCCTAACCGGTTGTACCACTACCCGACAAGTCACCACGCAGACAGTCACCGCGAGTGACCCAAGTCGTTGGGAAAAAAATCCACAAGAAATCGCCAAAATTCGCACCGCGATTGCCGCTGAATATATTCGTGGTGGTAAATTAGACGATGCCAAACGACAGTTAGAAAGTGCCTTAAAGTCTTATCCAAAGTCAGCAGAAGCCAATGATATGATGGGCGTGTTGTTACAGCAAGAAGGCAGTCCGCGCAATATGCAAAAAGCCGAAGCTTATTTTAAAAACGCCATTGCACTCAATCCTGACTTTAGTCAAGCAAACAACAACTATGGCGTCTATCTCGCCCAACTCAATCGTAACCAAGAAGCGATTGCCCAGTTTCAAATTGCGGGTTCTGCCTTAGGGTATGACGGTCGTGCCAGTGCGTTAGAGAATTTAGGTCGTACAGCATTAAAGGTCAAAAATAAACCACTGGCCGTACAATCATTTATCAAAGCACTCGATGCCAACCGCCAAAGCATTGTTGCCCGTACAGAGCTGATTGATATTTTATTGACCGATGGCAAATTTTTGGAGGCGCAGGCGCTGTATAATGATTTGGTTAAAATTATTGGTCAATCCAACCTTGACCCGCGCACTTTATCGCAAGGGATTAGGCTTGCCAAACTTGCGAACAATACCATGGAAACGCAAAAATTAGCGCAGCAGCTTTTGGATCGCTATCCCCTTAGCGATGAAGCAAAGCAGATTCGTTCTGGACTTTTAACCCCAACGTCAACTTGGAAATAAGATGGAAAACAGCAATAACACCGACAATCAACAAAACTCCACCCCTGTTCATGACACAACCCAGCTTTTGGGTCAGCGTTTTAAACAAGCCCGTGAGAAAAAAGGCTTATCGATTGACGATGTGGCTGCCAAAACTTTCATTTTAAAAAGTCATCTTCGGGCGCTAGAAGCCAATGATTTTGACGCCTTACCACAGCCTACTTTTGCACGCGGTTTTGCCACTACCTATGGGCGTTTTTTGGGTTTGGATAAAAATCTGGTCGCGCAAAGTTTTGATGCCCAGTACCCCGCTACCCTCAAACAAAAATATGCCACGGTCATCAATGCCCCGATGCAGCCGATGGGCACGCTTAATCGTGAAGCACGTCCCAGTGTGCGTATTAACCCTTTTGTCATTGGTGGAATTTTATTGGTATTGGGGCTTGCGATTTTTATTTTTAATAAAGTTAGCAAAGCACATAATGACTCGGTTGAACAAGCGCCCGCTAGCGCTGTTGCCAGTATGCCAACCCAAGACCAAGTCAGCGGTGCGTCGCTTAACAATGCAGGCTCAGCGATTGTGACAAACACGGTGACTGCCAGTGGCTTACCCGCTACAGGCTCTGCCATTACCGGTGTTGCGGTAAGTGCTGATAATGCCAGTGGTACAGCAGCGACAGGACAAGCTGGCGCTAAAGCTTCGATTGACATTTTTGTGAAAGATACCACCAAAATCACCATTGTCGATGCGACAGGCAATACGATTTTAGATGGTGATCAAGCACGCGGTAGTTACCAATTGACAGGTCAAGCGCCGTTTCAGGTAAATATCGACAAAGCCAGCAACGTGAGCTTAGATTTGAACAAACAACCGATTAAATTAAGCAATTATGCCCAAAACGATAAAGCCAATTTTACGTTAAAACCTTAACAGCTTATCACTTTAAAAATACGCTAAACCATTCGTTATAACAGTTATAATAATAGGAACGCCTATGTCAGCGCATAACCCCATCAAACGTAAACTCACCAAAAAAATCTACGTCGGTAATGTCGCAGTAGGCGGTGACGCCCCCATTAGTGTGCAAAGTATGACCAATACCGATACTTGTGATGTGGCAGCGACGGTTGCGCAAATCAATCGCTGTGTCGATGCCGGTGCGGATTTGATGCGCGTCTCAACGCCAACGATGGAAAGTGTAAAAGCCTTTGCCGAAATCAAAAGACAAGTTTCTGTGCCCCTAGTGGCAGACGTTCATTTTGATTATAAAATTGCACTGGCGGTGGCTGATGCAGGTGCAGACTGCTTACGTATCAACCCAGGTAATATCGGCAATGAACAAAAAGTGCGTGAAGTGATTGCCGCCGCCAAACATCATGGGATTAGTATGCGTATTGGCGTAAACGCGGGGTCACTAGAAAAAGATATCCAAAAAAAATATGGTGAACCCACGGGTGAAGCCATGCTTGAATCGGCGATGCGCCATATTGATATTTTAGATCGTAATAACTTTGATCAATTCAAAATCTCAGTCAAAGCCAGTAATGTGTTTTTAACCATGGATGCGTATCGGTTGATTTCTGCACAAGTTGACAATCCACTGCATCTAGGTGTGACAGAAGCGGGGGTATACCGCACCGGTACCGTGAAGTCTGCGATCGCCTTAGGCGGACTACTGCTAGAAGGTATTGGCGATACCATGCGTATTTCGCTAGCCGCTGAGCCAGAAGAAGAAATTAAAATCGGTTTTGATATCTTAAAATCACTGGGTATCCGTAGTAATGGGGTGAATTTTATCGCCTGCCCTAGCTGTTCACGCCAAGAGTTTGATGTGATTCGGGTGATGATGGACTTAGAAAAACGCCTAGAGGATATCCGTGAGCCAATGGATGTGTCGGTGATTGGCTGTAAAGTCAATGGTCCAGGGGAAGCCAAAGAATCGGATATCGGCGTGGTGGGTGCTAGTCCAAATAGCCTTGTGTACAAAAATGGGGAAAAATCACATTTGATTGATACCACCAAGCTTGCTGATGAGATTGAAGCCATGGTACGTCAAAAAGTGGCTGAGCGTGAAGCGCAGCGCGCCAATGAAATTTTACGGGTTAAATAATTTTTGTGTCGTTTATTTTTTTAGTTTGCATTTTTTGGGAAATTGACCATGTTAAAATCCATTAAAGGTTTTAATGATATCTTACATATTGAGACAGAATCTACGCGCCCATCGAGTGAGTGGCGCCAACTTGAAAGCAGCCTTATCGATGTGCTCAATCAATTTGGCTTTGAGCAAATTCGCATTCCCATCGTTGAAGAAACCCAGCTATTTGCCCGCGCGATTGGCGATGCCACTGACATTGTCGAAAAGGAAATGTATAGTTTTTATGACAAATCCAACCCACCTACCGCATTGACGCTACGCCCTGAAGGCACGGCAGGCGCGGTACGTGCCGTGGTGGAGCATAACTTATTGCGGGGTGACAATCCAAAACTTTGGTACATCGGTCCTATGTTTCGCTATGAACAACCGCAAAAAGGCCGTTATCGTCAGTTTCACCAATTAGGGGTTGAGAGTTTTGGCAGTGAGTTGGCGGATGCCGATGCTGAGCTCATTATCATGACCTACCAAATGTGGCAAAAATTGGGCATTTTAGACGTGGTTCAACTTGAGATTAATAGCTTGGGTGAGATAGACGAACGACTGGCGTATCGCCAAGCCTTGGTGGATTTTTTAACCGATAAAAAATCTCAATTGGATGAAGATAGTCAGCGCCGCTTAACCACCAACCCACTACGCATTTTGGATAGTAAAGATAAAAACACCCAACAAATTTTAGAGAATGCCCCAAAGCTTGCTGACTTTTTGGGGACAGCGAGCCAGCAGCATTTTGAAGCCTTACAACACTATCTTAAGGCGGTAGGCATCAATTTTGTGATAAATCCAAAACTGGTACGCGGTTTAGATTATTACAATAAAACTGTATTTGAATGGACGACTGACCAGTTGGGTAGCCAAGCCACGGTATGTGCTGGGGGTCGTTATGATGGGCTTATTGGACAAATCAAAGCCATTGGCAGTGATAAACCAGCCGCTTCCGAGCCTGCTGTAGGTTTTGCCATGGGGCTTGAGCGTTTGCTGTTACTCATGCAAAAGGTGCATCCATTTAAGGCAACGCCGGCCTGTGATGTATTTGTGGTCGCCCATCCTGATGTTTACACCGATGCGATCAAATTTGCCCATGAGCTGCGTACGCGACGTTCAAATCTTCGCGTGAAAATGGCAAGTGCCACGAGCTTAAAAGCACAAATGAAGAAAGCCGACAAATCAGGTGCGCAACTGTCAGTGATCATCGCGCAAGATGAAGTCGCCAACCAGCAAATTACCATCAAAAAAATGGCAACTGGTGACCAAATTACGGTCGCGAGTGACACGCTCTTTAGCGAAAATCCAGATTTTATCTAATCTATCTGATTGAGCCAAATTTGATGGTTAACTTATATCAGTAATTTTTTGAAAGGCTTTATGTAATGGTTAAAGACGTACAACCTAAGCTAGTAAATGATGAACAGCAATCCTTAGGCGCGCTTAAACAATATGGTGGCTATATTTTATCCGCTATTATATTGGTATTAGCGGGTTATTTTGGCTGGACTTACTGGCAAAAGCATGGCGGCAATATAGATACCGCAGCGGCGAACGATTTTGCCAAAATTCAAAGCGACCAAAACAACATTGAGACCCTAACCACCCAAGCTGCCAGCGATACCAAAGCACAAGCGCAACTGACTACGGCGCAAACCAATTTGGACAAAGACTTGGGCGAATTTGTGGCTAACCATGATAATTCGGTTTATACATGGCAAGCCTTGATGCTGCAAGCCAAACAACAAACCGATAAAAATGATTTAAAAGCGGCGGCGGCAACGCTACAAAAAGCATCTCAGTTAACGCTTAAGGATGATGGGTTAAAAGCCATTGCCATTTTGCGCCAAGCACAGGTGCTATTGTCAGACAATCAAGCGGATGCGGCACAAAAACGCTTGCAAAGCCCCTTACCCGCTGCCTTTGAAGCCAGTAAACTTGAGATTTTGGGGGACATTGCCAACCAACAAGGCGATAAAAAAGCGGCTGCTACTCATTACCAAAAGGCTTGGCAATTGATTGAGCAACGTAATCAAAACAACCCAAACCCACAAGACCGTGCATTGCTGCGTATCAAAATGGAAAGCCTAGGCCTAAGCGTCAAACAACCTGATTTAACAGGCGGCGTACTCGCTAAACCTACGCAAGCACCTACCCAAGCTGAAAATACTGCCCCTGCTGCAGCAACCGCATCTGCGCCTGCTGTTGCCTCAAGCATAAAATAGGTGCAAATTAGGTAAAAAATCTTAACCTGACAAAACTTTTAACTGACAACATTTTAAACTTCACCATACGTTACGAGATAAACAATGACTACCATAACAACAACAAAATCGACGCCTTTATCGACAAACTTAATGAAACCTGCCGTATTTGCAACCGCCTTGGTGGTAGCGATGACCTTGACAGGTTGTGATAAATTTAAAAAATCTGACAATGTCCATAAACCTGCCGCACTTGTGAAACTCGCTAGCAGTCAAAATGTGATTTCCCCGCTATTTAGTCAAGGCAGCAATGCAAAAATTAGCCAACGCTTTGGCAATTTGCGCAACAAAACTACCATCAGCCAGCAACCTACCGCGTTTCGCGTGGCATATGACAACAATGGCTATGTCAATGCGTTAGCAGACGGTAGCGTGCAAGCGTTTGATGGGCAAGGTAAAGCGCTTTGGAGCATCAAGCTCAAACAAGGCCTAATGTCAGGGGTAGCGCTAGATGAACAATCTCGCGTAGCCGTGGTTAGTGACAGCAAAGGGGTCATCATTGCGTTAGACAGAATGACTGGCAAAGTTATTTGGAAAACGCCGTTGGACACCGCAACCCTATCCCCTGCGCTAATCAGCCAAAACCGTGTCATCACCCTTGGCAATGATGGTAAAATTAGTGCACTGTCGCTAGAGTCTGGCGCGCCTATTTGGACTTTTAATACCCAAAATCCAAATTTAAGCGTTCGCGGTAGTGCCACGCCGATTTTATTCAATCGCAATACAGTGCTGGTGTCGACAGCCGATGGTCGTATCCATGCTTTAAACATCGATAATGGCGTACCCATTTGGTCAAAACGTTTTGGTATTAGCAAAGGCAGTAGTGATATGGAAAAAATTTCTGATGTGGACGCCACTCCCGTACTAGATGGCAATATGTTGTATGTAGTGTCTTATAGCGGTCAGTTAGTCGCTGCGGATATGGCTTCCCAGCAGCTTAGTTTTGTCAAAGAGTTGGCGAGCCTAAAATCAGTCGGCACAGATGCTAGCCAAGTTTACGCCACTTCGCTTGATGGCGAATTGGTAGCGATGGATAAAATGACAGGCACGGTTAATTGGCAAACCGATAATTTGTCTTATCGTGGTTTGAGTAACGCGGTGAGTATCGGTAACTATGTGGTGGTTGGTGATGCCATGGGTTATTTGCATGTATATGACCGCACTTCAGGGGCACTGGTTGACAGAAAACAAGCCAAATCCGACGTGGCAGTATTACAGTTTATCAATAACCGTTTGATTGCCCAAAGCGCAAATGGCGCATTTAGTGTTTGGCAAGTAAATCGTTAATTGTTAAACTGTTCAGGCATTTAGCAGTTTTGGTGATTGGGTTAGCAGCCCAGACTGATAAAAGTGTGAGTTTAAATGACAACCCAGCATTGCAGCGCGATGTTGGGTTTGTTAAGTTATAGAAATAATGAATTTTTCAAGCTTGTTTAAAATCTTGCTTGTTGAAAATCTTGCTTTTTGAAAATTTTGGAAATTAAATTTATGAAACCAGTTGTTGCCTTGATTGGCCGTCCGAACGTTGGCAAGTCCACCCTATTTAATCAGTTGACCCGCAGTCGTCAAGCCTTGGTTGCTGATTTGGCAGGTCTTACCCGCGACCGTCAATATGGCGATGCAACCTTTGAAGAAAAATCCTTTATCGTCATCGATACCGGTGGTATTGGCGAAGTGGATGAAGGTGACGGCACCATTGATGACTATATGTCGCACCAATCGCATACCGCTATCCATGAAGCCGATATCATTGTATTTGTGGTTGATAGCCGCGCAGGTATCACGGGCGCCGATGAAGTCATTGCCAAACAACTTCACACCTTAGGCAAGCCGGTGTTTTTAGCCGCCAATAAAATGGATGGCGTCCATGAAGCGGCGATTCATGAATTTTATGCGTTAGGTTTTGGCGAGCCATTTCCCATGGCAGCCAGTCACGGACGTGGGGTCGGCAATTTATTAGAAGCCGTCACTGCCAATATGCCCACCGATGACCAAGAAGAACAAGCACCTGATGGCTTACGTATCGCCATCATTGGCAGACCCAACGTGGGCAAATCGACGCTTGTCAATCGCTTGCTTGGTGAAGAACGCGTGGTGGTTTTTGATATGCCAGGTACCACGCGCGATAGTATCTATATCCCTTATGAGCGTGACAATAGACATTATGTGTTGATTGATACTGCGGGTGTGCGTCGCCGTGGACGTATTGACGAAAAAGTTGAAAAATTTTCTGTGGTAAAAACCTTGCAAGCCATCAAAGATGCCCACGTAGTCATCGTGGTCATTGATGCGCAAGAAGGCATTACCGATCAGGATTTGAACTTATTAGGCTACGCCTTAGAAGCAGGTCGCGCGATGGTGCTTGCCATCAATAAATGGGACGGGCTTGACCAAGACCAAAAGAATTTTGTCAAAATTGAAATGGATCGACGTTTTAACTTTATCCCTTATGTAAAAGTGCATTTAATCTCTGCACTTCACGGAACGGGTGTTGGCAATCTTTACCCATCGATTCACCGTGCCTATGATGCGGCAATGTTTGATATTTCTACCAGTCGCTTGACCCAAATTCTGCAAGATGCGGTCACTGCACATCAGCCCCCTATGGTAGGCGGGCGACGGATTAAACTTCGATTTGCGCATTTGGGCGGTCATAATCCACCGATTATTGTGATTCATGGCAATCAGACCAGCCAAGTGCCAAACAGTTATCGTCGCTACCTAGAAAACGAATTTCGCAAGGTATTTAAGCTTGAAGGCACCCCGATTCGGGTTGAATTTAAACAAAACGCCAATCCTTATGCAGGTCGCACCAATACCATGACGGATGCGCAAAAAGAACGTAAACGTCGAGAGGTGCAAAAATTCAAAAAACGCGGCAAAAAACGTTAAGGTGATGTTAATTGGCGTTTTAAGGGATGAGTGAATGGTACAGAAGACTTTAGGTTATCAAATTGGGGTAAAGCGTATCGTTGCAATACCTTTTTTATTGGTTTTATTTATTTGCCTTGCGATTTATACCTTAGTCGACTTGACCCAAACGGTGCAATATGAAATCCAACAGGCCAGTAAGATTAATTATCTACTTGCCCAGTCTACTGCAAGTAATCCTAACAGTGTGACAACCGCTAGCATTGACACACTATTAAGCGAGATGCCGCAGTACGAAAGCATTGTTTTTTTTCCATTTGACCAGCAGCAGCATCCGACCACCCATCCGATTAAAGTAACAGAGGTTTTTTTTGAGCGCTATTACGGATTGAGTGAACCTGTTAAAATTAATTTATTGACATTCAAGCCCCATCAAGACAACACTAAAGTAGAGCAGCTGATTGGTTATAGCAATATCACCCTTGACCTACAAACCATTCGCCAGCAATGGTTTTGGCAACATTTGCCGTTAGTACTGGTGTTATCATTTATTGCGCTGTTCAATTTGTGGTTTGTGTTGCAAAAGGTGCAAAATTTAACCCATCGCTTACCAAAACTTGAAAATTTAAGCCATCACATTTTGCAAGATGAATTTTTAGCGGCAGAGGCGTATAAGCTGCCAAAAAGTAATGAGGCTTGGGTATTTGAAAAAGCCTTGGTGTATTTGCTCAACAAGCACAAGGCGCAAATTGCCCAAATCAACACCCTGCGCCAAGAAAAAAATGACCTTGAAGAAACCCAAATTAAGCAGCTTGAGCACAATTCAAAATTTGAAAATATTTTGATTCATGAGTTCAAATCCTCTGTAAGTCGTATCGAATCGGGTCTACAGCTATTACACAATCAATATATCAGCGCTGAGCAAAAAGATGCCGTTGAAATTATTACTTTGGGTAAAGATGATTTAAATGCTAAGCTGGATCAAATCATCCAAATTAACCGTATCGATAAAGGTCAAACAGGGGTCAGCGCCTACCAATTTAGTCCAACGGGGTTAATCACCCAAATTGTCAATGATTATCAGCCTCTGGCTGCCGAGAAAAATATTACCTTGACAGCAAAGCCCTATCATGCCGACTATGTCCTAGAAGGCGATGTTCAAAAAATCACCCTAATTATTAATTCATTGCTAGAAAACGCGATTAAATTTACCGATAAAGGCAGCATAACAATCACCTCGCAGTTGCAACATTTACAAACGCAAGTACGATGGACGCTGCAGATTGAAGACACTGGCATAGGCATTGCAAAGGAATATTTAGAGCTAATTTTTGAACCTTTTTTCCAAATTAATCCTGAAGTAAAACATTCCTCATCAACTAATTCTGCAGGATTATTTTTGGTGAAAAAACTGTTAGCACTGATGAAAGGCAGCATCACAGTTACTAGCGAACCTGATGTGGGTAGCAATTTTCAGGTATCGTTATTGCTAAAAGATTGGAAACACAACTATGAACGCAATTTATTGCTAAATAAACATATTGTCGCTTGGTATCACTATGAGGATTTATTCGAAACGGCCAAACGCATGGAAAATGCGGGTGCTAAAGTTGAGACGTTTACCAGTAGCGAACTTCTTGAAGATTATTTGTTATTTCATACGGTGGATGCGTTATTTATCTCGCGAAATATCGATTATCAAGCGATGTTAGACTTCGTCAGCAAATTTCGTGAGCGTGAAAATAAAGCCAGGGTCACCATTATCTGCGTTTATGACACCAAAGCGTTAAATCCGCATACCATTGAATTACTAAAAATAGCTGGGGTGGATTATTTTGTGAAAAAAGAAGTAATAGACGATACACTTGATCAATATATTAAAGAGCTGTCCCATATTTTGAGTTAAAATTTGAGTTAAAAAAACCCTTCGTTTCATGTGAAGGGTTTTTTGTGATTTTTCTTTGTAATTTAGAATAAACCTTTAAAGAACACAACGATGTGTTGCCACATACGTTTAAAAATTCCTGCTTCTTGAACTTGGGTTTCAGCGACCAATGGGACAGACGCCACAGGTTTACCATTAAGCATAGCCACCAGCTTACCCACTTCTTGACCTTGCGCTAACGGCGCTTTGACATCGGCTGGCAAATTGACCACGGTGCTGATTTTTTCTTGATCCAGTTTTGGCACTAGTACTTGTAAATTGCCTTTAGTGATGACGTTGACTTTATCGACAGCACCGAAGTTGACTGGCACGCTGCCGTAGCTTTTTTGGGCAGGGGCGGCAATTTTAGTAGCAAAGTTACTAAATCCCCAGTTGAGTAAGTTGCGCGATTGGTCTGCGCGCTCTTGAGCGCTTTTAGTACCCATAATCACTGAAATCAGACGCATATCACCGCGTTTACTCGATGCTACTAGGCAGTAACCTGCTTCGTCGGTATGCCCTGTTTTTAGACCGTCTACCGTTGGATCGGTGAACAACAGCGCGTTGCGGTTACCTTGGGTGATGCCATTATAAGTAAATTGTTTTTGGCTATAGATGGGATAATATTTTTTACTGTTCTTGATAATCGCTTGGGCAAGTTTCGCCAAATCTTCGGCAGATGCTTGATGGCCTTCTTGTGGCATACCGGTCGCATTCATAAAATGGGTATGGGTCATGCCAATTTTTTTGGCTTCTTCATTCATCAAATCTGCAAACGTGGTTTCGCTACCGCCAATGTGCTGTGCCATCGCTTTTGACGCATCATTACCCGATTGGATAATAATACCTTTTAACATATCAATCACAGGGGCGGTTGTGTTGACAGGGACATACATACAAGACTCTTCACTTGAGCCTTTACACCAAGCTTCTGGGGTCATGAGGATGGGTTCGTTTTCTTTTAATGCCCCTGATAGCAGCCGCTGCTCAATGATGTAACTGGTCATCATCTTGGTCAATGATGCGGGTGGGAATGGCTGCGCGGCATTTTTTTGAGCCAATACCGTGCCTGTATCATAGTCAATTAAGATAAAAGCAGAATTGTCTAGTTCAGGCTGTTGTATGGCGGCATTTGCCTGTACAGTTGTGGCAAAAAAACTGGCGGCGACAAAAGTGCCGACCATCAGACGTTGGGTGTATTGCGGTATTACGATTGCTTTCATCTCACTCACTCTTGGCTCAAATCAAATGCGGCCTGTTGGGTTGGCCGCTTGGTAAAACAAATTGCCTATATTAGCAAAAAAAATCGTAATTCAACACTGTATTCGGTCTAAAAATCAACGATTAATCATAAATAAAACCCCCTAAATCAGTTAGGGGGTTGATAGCACGGCTTGAGTTAAACTAGTATTTACTGTTGGCAAGGTCTTTGCATAGTTCAAGATTCTCCGCTTTTGGATAACTGAGTGTCCATTGGCGGGTTTCATTCAAAATTTGCTTGTAATCTTGCTGAGAGGATAAGTACTGCACCGCTAAACGAGGATCGCTGATGGTCGGCATTAATTTTTTTAGCTCGACATTATAAGCAGTGTTAAACGCTGTTTGTTGCGATTTATTCAGCATGGGTGGGCAGATTTCTGACAACACTTGTAATACCGCAACCTCTTCTTTGGTGGTCGATAATTCTGACATATCGATTGCGATAGTATCGTTATTTTTATCTTCAGCGATACCACTCACGGTGACGCCCATTAACAGCATGCCTATCATAGCTTGACTGATTTTGCCCAGTTTAATCATACGGTGTCCTAACGTTATCTAAGTAAAATACAGCCCATATCATACTAAATAATCAAAAAAAATATAGCGAATAATCACCCTATATAGTCAGTATTTTGTGAACAAGTAAAAATTTTTGAAACAGTGTAGCAATATACTGCTAGATAAAAACTTTCATATCATCATGCCGCGGTTTAGTTTAATAGCTCAATCGCTTGAATTTGCAACATACTATCCGCTATCTGGCTAAAATGAACATCGACATTTTGATAACGCATGACAAATGTGCTATTAAGCGCTTGTTGTCGATACGCAGGTCTGGGGTCTTGGGCAATGAGTTGCTCGATGGTTTGCCAATCTGTTTGATTCAGCTGACTTTTTATTGCAATATTGGATAAATCGTGCAATAAATCTGGATGCCAATGCACAGACTTGATGACGGGTTTTTGGGC
This sequence comes from Moraxella sp. 179-F 1C4 NHS, assembly GCF_045370505.1. Taxonomy (NCBI): domain Bacteria; kingdom Pseudomonadati; phylum Pseudomonadota; class Gammaproteobacteria; order Moraxellales; family Moraxellaceae; genus Moraxella; species Moraxella sp. 179-F 1C4 NHS. Next base: position 68,551 of record NZ_JBIQEC010000005.1, read on the forward strand.
GGCATACCCAGCAATCGCATCATCGATACTATCGCTATAAGGCAAATACGGTTTGATATCAATGACGGGTGTGCCATCTACCATATCACCGCCGATGATATGCAGCCTCAAGCCCGCCTCACTGTTTTCAATATGCGAAAATTTGACCACTGACAATCCAATATTTGCCGGTCGATACATACTTCGACTGGCAAAAACCCCTATTTTTTGGTTGCCGCCAAGTCTAGGTGGACGAACCGTTGGCTGAAAATTTGACTGATTGGTATTGACTCGATTTTGATGAAATTGCCATATAATCCAAAGATGACTAAATTGGGCAATGCCTTCAAAAGCACTGAGCACATTGTAGGGCGGCAACATGCTGATAGTAGCGTTGATATCCACAAGATTGGGCTGGCGAGGTGTGCCAAACTTTTGTTTAAGTGGGGAGTTCACAATGCCGATAATCGGCAGGGTAATTTGTTGTGGTAACATAATGGGTCGTTAAAATATGATATTTTAAACTATGATTATGCCATTTTTTTACGCCCAAATTCGACTAATTCATTAAAAATTTGCTATCATATCGCCCCAGAATGTCAATATTAACCCGCTTTTTTATTCTTTATCCAGTTTTATTTTTATTTATGACCAATACAAGGTTGGGCGCTATGTCAAAATTTTATGAAGAAACCGTTACCTCTGTGCATCATTGGAATGACACATTATTTACCCTAAAAACCACCCGTAATGCAGGTTTACGTTTTAGGAATGGTGAATTTGCCATGATTGGTCTGGAAGTCAATGGAAAACCTTTGATGCGTGCCTATTCAATTGCCAGCACCAACTATGATGAAGAGCTCGAATTTTATTCTATCAAAGTCCAAGATGGTCCTTTGACGTCGATTTTACAGCATATCAAAGTGGGTGATAAATTATTGGTAAGTAAAAAACCGACCGGCACCCTGGTGCTTGATGACCTAAACCCTGGCAAGCATTTGTATATGCTAGCAACGGGTACAGGCTTGGCACCATTTCTGTCACTTGCCCGTGACCCAGAAGTGTATGAGCGTTTTGAGAAAGTTATCGTGGTGCATGGCGTACGCTATGTGAGTGAGCTAGGCTACCGTGAGATGTTTGAAAAAGACTTGTTTGAAGATGAGCTACTGGGTGAATACGTTAAAGATAAACTTATCTATTATCCCACGGTCACGCGTGAGCCGTTTCGCAATGAAGGGCGTATGACTGATTTAATGAAATCAGGCAAGTTGTTCCAAGACATCGGATTACCACCCATCAATCCAAGCGATGACCGCGCGATGATTTGCGGTAGCCCATCTATGAATAAAGACGTGGCGTCACTACTCGATGAATTTGGTCTTAAACCATCACCTCGTATGGGTGGTACGGGTGATTATGTGGTTGAACGTGCCTTTGTCGAGCAATAAAAGTTGAACAGTAAAAGTTAAACCGTAAAATCATAAAAAAAGCCCTACTTGGGCTTTTTTTATAACTCAAAATTAGTAGCTATACTCTAACATCAAATTACCACCCGCATCTTTATCATCGCTGATGCTATCTTTTTTACCCCAAACACCCAGTTTTACCGAGGTTTTGTCATTGTATTTATGTTTCCAATCGGCTTCGACAATATCCAAATCTTGCTTGGATGGAAAAGCTGAATTAATCACTTGATTAGACTGATTCACTTTGGCGTTGGCGTATTTTAACCCGAACTGGTTGTTAGCGTTAATATTACCTGATAGCCCCACACTAATGATTTCACCATCCCCACCAATCGGATGACCTAGCGGCAAGCCTTTTTGATAATAACCATCTGTATATATTGAGTGACGATAAATAATATTAGTTTTGTCTAAATCAACATAAGTATTTGCCCATTCTGCATGCCAGAGCCAAGGTTGCTGCAACAGCGGGATCGCACCTTTTAACCCCGCCAAATAAGCGTGTTTACTGGGCAAACCACCTGCTTCATCTTCCCCAATAAATTCGCCATACACACTCACCGGCAGGTTTACCAAGGGTTTTAAATTTAGCTGTGCATCAATGCCTGCGATTTGGTTTGAAGGATCTTCATCTTCGCCGCCATTATCATATTTACCGATTAAAGCCTTACCCAAAGACTTTAGGCTTTCAGACTTATTATCGCCACCCCACATCAAGGAACGCGATGCGCCGATTTGAAACGCTTCATGCGGCTGAAAACTTGCTCGCATGCCAATCAATTTGGTGTGAGGCTCTGCTTTATAGTCTTGTAATTGCCCAGCCGTTATTTGGTAATTAAAATTACCCAGTTTTGATAATACAGGAAAATTAATGGGGCTATTATTGGCACGCTGCATTAAAAACCCCGTGACAGGTCTAGCCGCATCACTGCGAATTAAACTGCCATCAACCCCGTTGCCCCACCATACCGGAATACTACCAAAGGCAAGGCGATGATTGCCTAATTTGGTACCGATATAGCTGCCATCGAGATTAGATAATTTGCTAGGTTCATCATCTTCGACATTTAAGGTGCCTTGAATTTTATAATCAATGTTCTCACCTGCATGACTATGAGAAATACTAACACCCAAAGGCGTCACCGTATTGCCTTCTGTATTAAATCCGCTAAACACAGCGCGCTCGTCACCATTGACATTGCTCACTATTTGTAGCTTGGATACATCGTTGGCTTCAAGCTTTTGCTTAACTTGACTAATTAACAGTTTGTCATTGTCTGATTTGGGCTGCGCTTGAATTAAGGCGGTCTCTATGGCTTCTGAACTAATCGGCCAGGTTGATATATCAACATTTACAACGCCATTGATTTTTAACATCTCAAGTGTTTGGCGTAGCTCACTATCAATTTGAACCAATTGACCTGCATGACTTAATTGCGACAGTCCAAGTAGTACACCCAATGAGAGATATTTAACCGTTTTATTTGTCATATGAGACTCGCAGTTTATGTATTGGCATTAAATAGAGTGGTTAGTACATCAACAGTGGTATTAGCAATCGTTTGCATTTCATTTGTTGTCAATGTCGGGTGGATTAAAAACATCAAGCTTGTTTCCCCTAATTCTTTAGCAACTGCCAATCGCGCGTTGGGACGTGATGGATGATTGTCAAATGCTTTTTCTAAATAAATTTCTGAACAAGAGCCAGAGAAACAAGGAATTTTTTTCTCATTAAGCGCATTTAAAATACTATCTCGATTGATATTCTCTGGCAAGTTTTCCGGTCTCACGTACACATAGTATTTATAATACGCATGGACAGAATCGCCACCCATGACTTGGTGAAATTCTATATCTGGTAGGCGTAAAAATTGTTGCTCACCTGCGAACTGTGTTAGAGCTTCACGCAAAATTTTGGCATTTTGTGTACGAATCTTGGTCCACTCGGCCATTTTTTTAAGCTGAATACGACCAATCACCGCTTGCATTTCCATCATGCGCCAATTGGTGCCAAAGCTGTCATGTAACCAGCGAAAACCCGGTGGATGTTGTTTATGATAAATACTATCGTAGTTTTTACCGTGGTCTTTATACTCCCACATTTTTTGCCATAAGGCTTTGTCATTGGTCGTGACCATGCCACCTTCGCCGCCTGTGGTCATGATTTTATCTTGACAAAAACTCCAAGCACCAACGTGACCAATACTGCCCACTGGTTTACCTTTGTACTTGGCGCCATGCGCTTGCGCACAGTCTTCGATGACCCATAGGTTATGCTGCTTGGCAAGTGCCATAATCGCATCCATATCGCAAGGCCAGCCAGCTAGATGCACGCAAATGATGGCTTTGGTCTTGTCGGTAATATGTGGGGCAATCGTACGCGCTGAGATATTGCCGGTATCAGCTTCGACATCTGCAAATACCGGCGTCGCGCCAGTATTGACAACCGTTGAGACACTGGCGATAAAACTGCGGGGCGTAACAATCACTTCGTCACCCTCGCCAATACCCATGGCTTGTAACGCAATATCGAGTGCCAATGTGCCATTTGCCAGTGCCACTGCATAGTCTGTCCCTGCCCATGAGGCAAATTCTTTTTCAAACTCTCGACATTCTGTACCCGTCCAGTAGTTGACTTTGTTGGACAGTAGGACTTGTGAAACGGCATCGGCTTCTTCTTGGGTAAAGCTAGGCCAAGGGGAAAATTGGGTGTTTAGCATAATTTATTCCTGATAGATTACATTTCAAACAATTTCACATTAATACCAATCTTTTTCCCATCTATAATTATATATGCTGCTTCGTTAGGGTTATTAGTCGTTAGTGCACGAAGTTTTTTTAACAGCTCAAGAGGATAAGTTTTTTCTGATATATTAATGTTTTGAATTTTTTGCAAATCCTTCTTATTGTGACTTGTTCCACTAGTGACTTGCTTATTTCTAATTGGATTGAGCGTTAATAAACTTTCAAGATTTTTATAAAATAATTCCTCTTCAAGCTTTAATGCTTGTCTATACAACTCATTCGCTGTAACTGTGGAGGCAACTTCTAATTCTTCTTGTGCAATAATATCTCCCCCATCTAGTTCTTCACTCATAAAATGCAAAGTTGCCCCATATTTACTCTCATCTAAAATAGCCCAACTAGGTGTATGCCATCCTTTATTAAATGGTAAATAAGCTGGATGCAAATTTAAAAATCCTACTTTTGGCAAGTTTATCAGCTCATTTTTTATAATATAAGGAAAATGTATACCAAATATGTAATCAACGTCAAATTTCATTAGTTCAGACAAACGTTTCGGTTCTTTGATACTTTCATTTGTAAAAATATGTTCCTCATTAAGCTTACTTATACTGATTAATTCTTGGCTATGTGAAGCATTTTTACCTTCTGCAACAATTAAAAAATTCGGCTCATAACCTTTACTTATTAGAAAATTCAAGATATTAACAGAAATTTGTCTATCTCCTGCAAATCCATATTTCACGATTCATCTCCTACACCAATAGATTCTTTAAAATTTTGAGGAAAAGAAATAAAACTTTTAAAAGGCATAAATATAAATTCCTGCTCTAAGTCCTCAATTGAACCTTCAAGTTTCTCAAATTGTAAAAACCAATCTTCCAAATGAAATATATAATCTATCACTTGTTTAATGTCATAACTAAAATTCGCAGGCTGAGATAAAAGTTTGTTTAACTCTTCATATATAGTCTTATTAGCATGATAAATATGTTTTGCGTGATGATAGTTAGGGCAAATTTTGTACTTTTGATAAGCAACTTCAGCTCTTTGAATATTGTTAATTAGATTATGTAGCACTATTACCTCGAAAATTCTCTACAGTTACATGATTGTCTGCATTAATATCCTCTGCTTTAACTACCTTTCCAATAGTTTTCAAGAGGATTTTCATATCTAACCAAAATGATTGATGCTCAACATACCAGGTGTCAAGCTTGAACTTATCTTCCCAACTTAAACTATTGCGACCATTGACCTGGGCATAACCTGTCACCCCTGGACGCACGTTATGACGCTTGGCTTGTTCAGCGCTATATAAAGGTAAATATTCCATGAGTAAAGGTCTAGGACCAACCAAACTCATATCCCCTTTGAGCACATTCCAAAGCTCTGGCAACTCATCAAGGCTACTGGCACGCAGTTTTTTACCAAATTCTGTCAAGCGTTCGCTATCTGGCAGCGCGTTACCTTCTTTATCCGTCGCATCTTTCATGGTGCGAAATTTAATCATCTCAAACGGCTTGCCATGCAAGCCTGGACGAGTTTGACGAAATAGCACAGGCGAGCCCAGTTCCTTTTTGACTTTATACGCCGTAATAGCGAGTACTGGCGATAGCACCACAAGGGCAGAAGTAGAAGCAGCGATATCAAAGGCACGTTTTAGCATTTATACTCCTAAAATTTTTAGTAGTCGCTCATTGACTTTTCGAGCATCAAATTTTTCTTGGGCTATTTTATAACTTAGTTCACCCATTACTTGAATTTGCTCTGGATTTTCGATGAAATAAATCATTTTCTCGGCTAAGGCCTGCGGATTCCACTTTGGCACCAGAAAACCATTAACACCATCAACCACTGTCTCTCGACAACCAGGCACATCTGTGGTGATCACTGCTCGCCCCACCGCCATCGCCTCTTGGGTACTGCGTGGCACACCTTCACGGTATGATGGCAACACAAATACATGACTATCAGCAATCCAATCTACGACATTCGTCACTTGCCCTGGATAATCAATCACTCCAGTCGCTACCAATTCCTGCACTTGCTCGGAATGTAACGCCCCTGGATTATCGGCATCTATATTACCAAGTACGGTAAATTTGGCTTTTGGATATTGTTGTTTGACGATTTTTGCCGCTTCGATAAAGTCAAAAATACCTTTTTCTTTGAGCAGACGACCGATAAATAGAAAGTTGGTTTCGTGGTTTTTTAGATTAACAGGCTGATGTGGATAGTCTGCTAATTTTAGCCCAATTCCACCCAATACCTCATAATGTTGAACAGGAATACTGTGTGCGTATAGTAAATCCTTAACATCATCCGGATTGAGGAAAATAATGTTATCGGCGAATGGTAAAGCCAGTTTAAATAAAGCGACTTGTACTCGTTGCACGATTTTGGCTTTTTTTGAGTAGCCTTCTGGCTGCTCGGTAAAGGCAAAACCCAAGCCTTCTATCATAGCGATTTTTTTAGGTACTTTGGCAAGTTTAGCAGCGAGTGTGCCATAGATGACAGGTTTGATAAAATAGCTAAAGACGACATCGGGCTGAATTTTTTTGATTTTTCGATAAAGGCTTAGGGTGTTAGATAAATCCTCATAAGGGTCAAGACCGCCACGACTCAGTTTATAAAATACAGGGATCGCACCTAATAATGAAATTTTAGTAAGTTCTTTTTCATCACTATCTGAAGTGAAGGCGTAAACTTTACAGCCTCTATCAATTAAAGATAAAATTAAATCTTTACGAAAGGTGTAAAGACTAGAGGCAACAGTACCAATAATAATAATTTTCATTTAATCCCCTGTTGTCTTTTCAAATTCAAAATATAAAAAAAGCTGATGTAAATAGCAAAATAATTATACATACGTAGTCTTACGGCTGTACCTAAATTGTCATTACCAATTAACCACACGCTGCCATAAATTACAAAAAATATTAACAAAAATCGTATAAAACTGTCTGCCATTCTAATATTTTTAATTACATATTTCAGCATAATAAAAAAAGGGAAAGTTTCGACTAAAAGCAAAACTATAGCCAAGGGGTTAGTAATATATAAACCAAAAAGCTGTCCTAATGCACTTAAAATAAAATTAGGGATAAACATTACGGGATTAGAGAAGTCTAAACCTAATGTAGAGCCACCGCTATCTTCATCGAAAACAGAACGATATTCTGTTAAGCTTTCAAAAATACCAATATAATTAGCTATAAATAATGCAAAAAAGTATAAAATAGCAAATAAAAAAATACGTTTTTTTGTGAGCTTAATCTTCCATAAAACTAAAGCCAGTAAAAATGCGAAACCTAGATAAGGACGCAAAGCCAATAAAAAAACACCTATTGAAACTGCAAGGATATAAAAATATGAAAAGGAAATAAAGTTTGAACTTCTTAAACATTTTTTCACAATTAAGCACCCCACTAAAAAGGAGAGCACCATAAATACATCACGGTAAATATCGAGTGTATAGAAAAAAAGTGTAGGATAGATTAAACACAGCAGAACACTATAAAGATAATATTTTTGACTTTTTTGGAAATTAAGACCAGACAATTTAGCCACTAAAAAAGGAATTATAAATAAATTTATAAACAAAAATAAATAGGAAATTCCATCACGAGAATAGAGACCAAGATCATTAAAAAACCTTAGAATGACAGGCCAAAAATTTACTGCCAAATCAGTATAACCTAAAGCATATTCATGATAATAATCTGCGTCGTTACCGCCACCTAGACCTAAAGAGATATAATCATTTTTTATTAAAAAATAAAAAAAAACCTTTAAAAAAACCAAGTAAATAACACACAAAAACAAAGCTTTATTTGATACTCTTTTTAAAATATTATTTATCATATAGATATATCCATTTCTCAATTATTTTTTCTAATGAAAAATTTTTCTCTATATGACATAAGTTTTTTATAATATTTTTATTTTTTTCTTCCTGAGAGAGGTTTAAGGCGTAATACATTTTTTCTGCTAATACATTTGAGTTTGATGGAGGCACTAAGAATTGATCATTATTTAAAACTTCAGCAACTCCTCCACAATCTGTAGCAACGACTAAAGTCTTGCATGCCATCGCCTCAGCAACAACTAAGCCAAATCCTTCGTACTTAGATGATAATACAAATAAATCTGCAGCACTCATTAAATTTGGGATATCATTGCGTCTTCCTAGTAAATGAATATCTTGCTTTAAATCCAATTCATCAATAATTTTTTCAATTTCTGAACGTAGTTCCCCATCCCCAGCAATAATTAATTTGATATCTCCAATACTCTTATTTTTTAAAATTTTAACAGCGTGCAATAAGTTTGGGTAATCCTTCTGGTCACTAAAACGTCCTACTGCTAGAATCAAATAAGAATTTGTATTTAGATTAAGTTCATTCAGAATTTTATTTTTGGCTTCTGAGTTATAAAAAAACCTACTCAGATCTATTCCATTATATGTTGTGATGATATCTGAGTCTGGTACTGCTTTTTTTTCGATAAATGCCTGTACTGCTTCATTACTAACATTAGTAGTTAAATTAGCTAGATTATGTGTAAATCTGTACGCAAGCATTCTCGATCCCCCACCTTCATCACTATTATGTGCAGTACAAATAAGTTTCTTTATAGAGGTAGTGATTCGAACAAGGCGCGTAAAGATATTAGCATGTACCATATGCGAATGAACAACATCTGGTTCAAAATTTTTAATTATTTTAGAAAGTTTAATATAGGCAAGAGGAAATAACTGTAAACTATTTAAATTAATTTTGATTAATTCAATTTCTTGGTAACGAGGCTTTGTTAAAATATCTCCAGTTAGATAAGCAATTTTAACATCATTCCCTTTTTCATACATTTTATCTGCTAAATCACAAACTACACGTTCCGCGCCACCTTGCCCTAGTCCGGTAATTACATATAGTATTTTCATAAATTACTCTATTTAATAATACTTAACCATTGTTTCACTATAGGGTTGACAGAATATCTGACACTATTTTCAACAGCATTTGATGACATTTTTTCATACTGAATATTAGATAAGTTTATTAACTCTAATAACGAATTAGTCAGTCCATTTATATTTTCTGGCTCTACTAAAAGTCCACTTATGTTATGGTCAATAATTTCTGCAGGACCAATTTCACAATCAAAAGCAACAATAGGCAATCCATAGCTTTGTGCCTCTAATAAAACCATCCCAAAACCTTCAAATCGAGAGCTCAAACAAAAAAATGAAGCCTGTCGATAAAATGTATCCATGTTCTTTTGCTGTCCTGCAAATACAATTGAATCCTCTACATGTAAATCTTTTACCATTTGCTGTAGCATTAGCTCATCTTCACCTGAACCCACAATGATAATTTTCCAATCGGGCCTTTGCTCAGCAACTTTAGTCCAAGCAGTAATAAGTAGATCAAATCCTTTTTGATGAGTTAGGCGTCCTACACACAAAATCGTTTTGTAGTCCAACGATGGCATATTTTCCTGTACCTCAAATGGGCTTGGATTTGCGATGGGTATAATCTTCGCTTTAATATTTTTAATACCCTGCTCCCATAATTCTTTATCTCTTTTGGTTAAAGTTACCACATAATCACAATATTTAGCTGCCCATCTGCGTCCAATATCGCGATACTTTACCCCGAGATTAACCTTAAAATTAAAATGCTCCCAACAAATATGTTTGACCTTTAAACCAAATAATGCAGGTACAGTAAAAATACAAGATAGACTATCCACAACTACCAAAGTATCTATCTGATGCTCTGTAACAAACTTTCGAATACGCCATATAGCGCCAAAAAAGTTTTTTTTGAATGAAATTTTTTTGGTATAAAGTGAATATGTCTTAATACTCGGCGCTAGCTCAAAAAAAGGCTGCTTTCCATCCGCAAGACTTAAAATAGATACTTGAAAGTCTTTTTGGGCTAATGCATTGGCAATTAGTGTCGTTACTCTTTCGGTGCCGCCAGAGTGATTTAAATTACCAATAAGAAAACAAATTTTTTTCATTTTTTAATACCAAATTTTCTTAAATAAAAAGTTGCACTGATAAAATATATTCCAAATAGAAAAAAAAGTTTATTCCCGCGATTTGCTATATATTTTTTATCAAATGATGATGTATATAATTGCTTTTTTAACACTTTCCATCTCTTATTTGCCACAAAAAACCCCTCCGTTTCATAGCTATTAGCTATATAGTATTGCGCTAAAGATATAAAACTTGAGCTCAATTCGGGCCTATAGTTAAAAAAGCCTATTAGCTTCTCAGCAGCTCCCCCTATATCATTTATATTTTTTATAGATTTAGTGGCAGTAATTCCATTCGGATTAATTCTATAACCTAAATATTCATTATTACAAAAATAAATATTTTTTGCCTTTAAATAAATATAAGGCGTAGTATAAGCATCTTCATAGTTCTTTCCTTCAGGAAATTTGATATCATCAAATAAATTTTTATTAAAAACTCTTAAGCATGAGAACCATGCAGATCTATTACACAGTTTTTTCCATATCTTTTGATCTAAATCATAAAAGCCATCATCAAATAATTTCGGGAAAAAACTTGATGTATTGCCATTATCATCAAAGCGAGTAGCTCTAAACTCAACAATATCCGGATTATGTTTCTTTATTATAGCCAAAATATCATTAAAAAAATCACCTTGAAGTACATCATCAGAGTCAAGAAACGCTAAATATCGACCTTTAGCATTGTCTATTCCTGTATTACGAGCGCCACTAAGACCCCTATTTTCTTGACTAAAAATATGAAAATTATTTTTTATATTATCATTTAAATTTAAGATATAATTATCTATCAAATTAATAGAATTATCTGGACTACCATCATTAACAATAATTACCTCAGTTGAACCATCACTAGGAATAATCTTTACAATTGAATTTAAGCATTCAATAATATAATTTTCCACATTATAAACAGGAACAATTAAACTTAAATTAACCATATAATTACTTCCTAAAAATACTTAGAAAAATAAGAAAAAAAACACCAAATTTATAAAATAAAAAATTGCCTCTATTTAACAGTAATTTTTTGTTCACATATTTATGATAATCAAAAAACTCATAATATGCTTTTATCATTGCAAAAATACCTTTTTTATCTTTTAAGTATGCTAAATAAGTTTGTAATGAAATTACATAAGGTATAGAATAAAAATTATTGTTTCTTATTTCATTATAAAAATAATTTATTATAAATTTATAGCTATCAATATTTTTCTGAACATTCTTCGAAGAAGCTGAAAGGAGGCTGCCATTCATATTATATCTATAGTTATAAATTTTTTTATCAGAAAAATAAATGTTATCTAATCTAAGTACCAATGAAGATAAGAACACTGCATCCTCATGTATTTTATTAATAGGAAAATAAATTTGATTGTTTACTAAGATCGACTTTTTAACTACTTTATCCCATGCAGCAGCTTTGTAAATTTTCTTTTCAATCAGATAGTCAAGATCAGCTTCAAATTCTCCACCTTTGATTTGTAATGTTGGAAAAACTGTTTCTTTGATATTAACTTCTCCATCATTAAATTGAGTATGCCCAAAAATTATGAGATCTAATTCTTTATTTTGATTTATAATTTTATTTATTTCTTCTAGAGCAAGATCATAATTCCAGAAATCATCACTATCTAAAAATATTAGATATTCCCCTTGGGCATTATCAATACCGTAGTTTCTTGCATCTGATAATCCACCATTAATTTTATCAATAAGTTTAATGTGTGAATATTTATGAGTATAATACTCGCAGATTTTTTTTGAACTGTCAGTCGAACCATCATTAACAACTATAACTTCATAGTCAGTAAAACTTTGTGCTAAAATTGACTTTAAGCATGTATCAAGATAGTCTTCAACATTGTAAACCGGTACAATAATACTAAATCTCATAAAGAACTCTTGTTAAATAAATTTTTCGAAAGTTTTTTAAAAAAAATACAACGAAAATATTTTCGGAATTTTTAAGACATTTTGCCAACTTTCTTAAAAAAATAATCTTTGTAACCTTTAGTAATAATTTTTAATTTTTTAAACTTATTACTAATAGTTTTCTCACTCCTAATTATGTATCTCATAAAACCAATATATGTTTTAAATGTATATAACTCATACACATAGTTAGTATTAAAGTTTAAATTAGCTATATTTGGAATATTTTTCATTAAATGTCGATTACGAATCGAATAATACATTGCGTTTAAAGAAGGTAATTCTTCATATGACTTCTTCTTTCTAATTATTTTGGCATTTTTTACATAAGAAACATTAGTATAGTTACTTGCTAAAAAACCATATTCTAAATCGTCACCAACAATAAAATAATTCTTATTGGGAAATCCAATTTTATTTACTATTTCTCTAGAGATTAACATACCCTCAAAACAACCAACATTTACAAAACATATGTCTTTATTATTTTTGAATGATGTATTATGTAAAGAACAAGTAACTCCTCTAAATGGATCATACCACTGTTCCCATTTAAAATTAACATTATCAATATAATATTTGTTTGGATGTAAACATTTTGATATATTTGAATATTTTAAAAGATTTTCTAAACAATCTGATGCAACCTCAACATCATCATCCATTAACCAAATCCAATCATATTCTTGCTCATAAGCTGCTTTGAGTCCAGTATGGAAACCTCCTGCTCCACCTAAATTTTCTTGATATATGATTTGAATATTTTCACCTTTGAGATTAGATAAGTATTCTTTAGTACCATCTGAAGAACCATTATCCACTATGATAATTTTATCTAAAGACCTTGTTTGATTTAACACAGCTTGTATACATTCTTTAAGTAGTGATAATCTATTAAAAGTCACTATTACACAACAGATTTTTTCCATATTAAGTTTTCCTTAAATATTTTTCGCTAGATCCAAAGCTTCAGCAATCACATGATGCATATCCATATAACGATAGGTTGCCAATCTACCTAAAAAAGTGATTTTCTCTAACTTTTTAACTTCTGCTTCGTACAGAGCTAACTTCTCCATATCTTTAGCTAATCGCTTAGGATAATAAGGTACATCATTCTCAGTTGTCTCTTTACTATACTCTTTAAAATACACCGTCTTATCATGACTCTCCCAAGGCGTAAAATGTTTATGTTCATGAACACGAGTATATGGGATATCAGGGTCAGCATAATTAATCACAGCATTACCTTGATAATCGCCATCTGTAACCCCTTTATCAAAATATACTGTTCTATATGACAATTTGCCATGCTTATAATCAAAAAAAGCATCAATTGGACCTGTATAAAAGACATGGTCATATTCTGACAAATCCCAAGTATTATCGAACTTGGTATCTAATCTAATCTCTATATTCGGTGCGTCTAACATCCGCTCAAAGATAGCCGTGTAACCATCTTTAGGAATGCCTTGGTAAGGATTTGCATAGTAATTATCATTATAGTTGAAACGGACAGGTAGTCTTTTTAAAATACTCGCTGGTAATTCGGTAGGTTCACATCCCCATTGCTTTTTGGTATAACCATAAAAAAATGCTTCATATAAATCTTTACCAATAAATTTCATCGCCTGCTCTTCAAAATTGGCTGGCGTGTCGATACTCGTATCCGCTATCTGATTGATAAAATCTTTTGCTTCGTTTGGTGATAACGTTTTACCAAAAAATTGATTAATCGTATGTAAATTGATTGGCATTGAATAAACTTGATCGTTATAAACCGACTTTACACGATTAATAAAAGGCTTCATCTCGCAAAACTGTTGTATATAATTCCACACTTCCACATTATCAGTATTAAAAATGTGGGGTCCGTATTTATGAACCATAACGTTGGTTTCTGTATCTCTCTCAGTATAGCAGTTACCGCCGATATGACTTCTCTCATCTATAACTAAAATTTTATTATTTGGATTTTTACTTAATTGTTCGGCTACGACTGCACCCGAAAACCCTGCACCAACAATAAGATATTTTTTCATACTTAACCTACTTAGCAAAAAAAGATTTAATTTCTTTGGGCTTAAAATATTTTAACTCTAATATGTGAATGTTATTTCTTTTCAACACAGTATACATTAATAACGTGACAAAACATTCAACAATGACACTATTCCATGCTGTGCCTATATAGCTATAATATTTGCTCATATAAATACTTAATATCACCCCTAAAACGCTAGCGATAAATGTAGAACGAAAGAATAGTTTATCTAATCCCATGTTTAACATTACTTGAATACCGAAAACATTAGACATTCCAATAATCAAAGGTTGAAAAGACAATATTTGCAGCACAGCAATCGCATTATCAAATGCCTTACCGTACAATAAGTGTATTACTATAGGAGCAAATAGCAACAACACCAAGGAAACCCCAAATGTAATATAAAAAACGATAGGTAATATTTGCTTTACCGTTTCTATCCCGTGTTCTCGAGAGATAGCAAAAGACTTACCAATATGTGGATAAATTGCTAAAGAAATTGGGGCAGATATAACACTTACTGCCATGCCTAACAAAGTTTGACTAACTGTATAGTAACCGACTTCTGCTTTACTAGCAAACCAACCTAAAATAATAACATTGGTGGTTGTATATAGACTAATCACAACGGTTGAAAAAAAAACCATTTTTTCTTCATTGAGTAGTTTTATAGCTTGTTTTAATTTTACTAAACGATAATTTATACCAAATTTACGTATACACAACCAACACAGTAAACAATTAATAGATATCAAAAATATACTAGACAACACAGCTAACATAATATAATCATCAGCTTGCTTAATTAGTAAAAAAACCAAAATGACATTAAGTATGCCACGGAAAAAATTTAACTTCGCAAAAATTGTCAGTTCTTCAAAACCTTGAAAAATGAATTGTGGTGATACCACAGTTGCTATGCATCCAATAAATAGTATAACTGTAACATTAATATCATCTTGAATTGGTTTAAAATATATTAAAGCTAATGTAAAGAAAAATATTGAGATGACAAAAAGTAATATTCTAGCTGTCAAAATTTCAGATACAATCTGATTGATTTGCGATGGCTGTTCTAGGTATTTGACAATCCTTCGAGTACCGGTCAAATCAAACCCATAGGCAATAAGTAATGAGAAATATCCAACGAATGTTGTGGCATAATTAATAATGCCGTAACCTTCAGGTCCTATTATTCTGGACACATAAGGCACAGTAATCAAGGGGAAAACGTAATTAACAAGTTGAACAATGCCCAAATAACTTGCATTTTTAAAAATTTTTTTTGACATTGCCTTCCTAATATATAGTTTAAAACTTAAACTTATTCAATGATTTCATAACAATATTGTTATTAGAAATTTTTTTAACAATTAATTATAATAAAATACAGTTATTTCGACATTTTACATTATTCGCCTTATAAAATATTACTTTAGTTAAAATATATTAATTGAAATGCGGTCTTATAATTAAAAATATAGCTATTCATATCTTATTTTCATACCCTTCTACATATTTAAAGAACTGCGCCCTAAGCCAATGCGTATCTTTAGTACTATTATTCTGCATTTGAACTGCATCTACTACGTTTGTTATTTCATCAACACCATAAAAACGTTCTTTGGCTTTCATAATTAAAGGATGTTGTGTCTTCTCTATATTATCCCCATCGATGATTAACTCTTCATACAGTTTTTCACCAGGGCGTAAACCCGCAATGACAATTTCAATATCGCCATTGGGGTTATGTTGGTCTTTAACTTTAAGTCCACTCAACGTAATCATACGTTTGGCCAAGTCCATAATCTTGACTGGCTCACCCATATCCAGCACAAATACCTCGCCGCCATGGGCCATCGCCCCTGCTTGGATAACGAGCTGGGCAGCCTCAGGAATAGTCATGAAATACCTTGTCACGTCCGGATGCGTCAGGGTGATAGGCCCGCCAGCTGCAATTTGCTTATTAAATAGCGGTACGACAGAACCCGATGACCCTAATACATTACCAAATCTGACCATACTGATAGTGGTTTTTGATTGGTCTGCAGCCATCGCTTGACATGCCAACTCTGCCATGCGTTTGGTCGCACCCATAACATTGGTTGGTCTAACGGCTTTGTCGGTTGAAATCGCAACAAATGTTTCAACACCTGCGCTGACTGCGCCTTTTAAAGTATTGTAAGTGCCAACAAAATTATTGATTACACCCTCGTATTCGTTACTTTCAACGATAGGGACATGTTTATAAGCGGCTGCATGGTAGATGGTTTGAACGTCGTACTGGTTGCACAACAGTTCAATAAGTTTTTGATTGGTAACACTGCCTAGATGAACATGAAGTGGCGTCACAGTTGGTAGTTGTCTTTCCTGCTGAATATTTTTGGCAAGCAGCGATATATCTGGTTTAACCGTATTTCGTTGTAGCACATCTAGCACATCAACCGGTTTAATATCTGATAATTTGATTCGACCACTGGTGATTTCTTCCAAACTTGGAATTTCACTAATTTTAACTGGTACGTTTTCTAATTGCTTGACAATACGCTCTTGGATATGACGCTGATGACTAGGTAATACAAAAAATACATGATTCACTTCCAAGTCTGTTATTAAAGACTCAAGGTTATCTTTTGGATAGACTTTAACCCCTAGTACCCTAGCACCAATGAAATTATCATTGACATCGATAATCCCAACTATTTTAAATTGGTGAGTTTGATGCAGCACGTGCATCAAATCTTTCGTGATGTGACCCACACCGTAAATTAATACATTTTCTTTTTTTTGTGCATAAAATTCAGGATGCAATGTTCTTGAAATAATAAATTGCAATACAATTCGGCTATTCCATATCCATATATAAAGCAAAAAAACATGGATAGCGGTCGCCGCTCTCGGAATCTCAGGGGTTACTCCTAAAAAAATCAGTATTTGACTAATTAATAGATAACCTAACAAAACTACGAGCGCCCAGCGCATACGCTCATCTTGAAAAACTCGGATAACATGCGAGTAAAACTTAGTAGCCGCTAGAAAGACAACAGGTAAAGCGGCAAGCAGTATAATTGACAAGATATTGGTATGAAAATCAAATTTTGCATACCTTAGAGCAATCGCTAAAATCAACGTAATAATAGATGCAATATAATCTATCACAAACAGGCTCACCACTTTTAGCCAGCGAGGCTGCTCAATCGCATTGGATAATACGGTAAAAGCTAAAGGCGCTTTAGTAGCGTTAGTTGTATTACTCATATAAAACCTAGTAGATGATATGGCTATGCTTGATTGTTATATCATTAGTTCTTTGATTTGTATTCATAACCATAGTGATAATTATAGGCACCAATTAAAGACTGCTTAGCATCGTTGAAAATAATTCCTTCTACTTTTACATTCGCACGTTGTAGTTTTTCGATTGCATAATTTACCTGTTTTATGTTTGAAACGTCATATCGTACGACAAATAAGACAGAATCCACCAACTGCCCTATCGATAGCGCATCTGAAGTGCCCATTACAGGTGACGTATCGATAATGATATAATCATAAAACTGACGATAAAAATCTAGAAGCGCTTTCATTTTTCCATTTAATAATAATTCTGAAGCGTGGCTATGGCCTTTGCCCCTAGGTATAAAATGCAGATTTTCATATAGTGTGGTTTGAATCATATAGCTGCTATTAGCCGCATCAATCTTATCATCAACCAAATAATCAACCAATCCATTGATATTTGGCAAATTAAATCGGTCTTGCAGATGACCTAACCTAGCATCTGCGTCAATTAACAGTACCCGTTTGCCTGTCAACGCCATCGCCACGGCAAGGTTGGCTGAAATAAATGACTTACCAATACCAGGTCCTGCACTGGTCACTAACAACGTATTGCCATCAGTTTTTGTTGCATTAAACAATAAATGAGTGCGAATGGACTTAAAGCCTTCACTAACAATACCTTCAGGTTCGATTTGCTCAACCAAGGGAATTTTAGTTGATTTACTTTTTAACAACCGCGTTAATCGAGGCGAATGAGGAATGACACCAATCACCGGAATATCCGTATTGTTTTCTAATTCTTCTAAATCTTTCACGCCCGCAAACAGCAATGATTTTAAGAATGCTAGTCCAATGCCTAACAGCAAACCTAAAAGAGTCGCAATTAGGACAATTTGCGCTTTTTTAGGGGCAATTGGTACATAAGTGTTAATCGGTAAATCGATGATGCGTACATTGCCCAGCTGTCCAGATTTGACAATTTGTAATTGCTCATAGTTTTTAAGCATATTTAAATAAATCTCATTGCTAATCTTAACGTCACTCGATAGTTCCAAAAATTGCCGCTGAACCTCTGGAATACGCGTGATATTTTGTTCAAGAGCGTCTTCTTTGTCTTTTAGCTCTTGTATTTGCATATTTAATTGCTTTAATACCGGATATTCATCCGTATAACGCTCGGATAATTCTGCTCGTTTTAGTTCAAGTTCACGCAGGTTGGTTTCAATCTCAGATCTTACTTTGATAGCTAATTCAGCTTCTTTATCAATATCAACTGTCGCATTTTGCTCACGAAAATTATTAAATTTTGCTTCCGCTTCGGCAAGTTTTGATTTGAGTTTAGGCAGTTGCTCTTGCATAAATGCAAGTGTTTTAGTCGTTTCCGCGCTACTTTTATCAAGATTTTGCGTTTCATACATTTTAACGATGCGCGTTAAAGTATGGGTGATTTCATCTTGATTAGCGCCTGTAAGAGAAGCGTCTAAAATGCCTGTTTGTTTACCTTTTTCAGCCACCGCAAGATTTGCTCTAAGGTTTTCTATCGCCTTAGCCGGTGTAAGTTTACTCAAGTTATAAGAATAACCGGGGGCTAATGAGGTGACTTGAATATCAATGTTACCCGCACTCGTTTTAAAACGTGATGCCGTTGCAACTTTACCGGTAAACTCTGCGCCATCAGGCGAAATCAGTTTAAAATTTTGGCTGTCAATTGCTGTCAACACGAAATTCTTGTTTTGATAAGCTAATGGTACATTAAATTCAGCTATCCAAAGCCCCACCTTTAAGTTACCCACACCATTGTCTGTATGACTAACTAGAACACTTTTCTTGGTAAGTAATTTGTCTAAAAAACTGTCTTTAAGTTGATTGACCGCTAAATCCAAATGCAATTGGTTAATGACAGGCCACAGAATCATGCGAGAATTGATGATTTCTACTTCCGTTTGTGCAGAACCATCTTGAGCGTTTAGAAGACCGGCAACGTCCGCGCCTAATGCAGAGACGCCTGAGGATTTTTTGTCAACTTGAATCAATGAGTTTGTTTTATAGATAGGCGTTGCCGATTGCGCATAATAGAGACCGCCTAATAAACCAAGTAACAGCATTGATAAAATTAATTTCCAATGATTTAACAAAGTTGCGATTAATGCTCTTAAATCAATTTCATCATCATTTACTTTCTGATCCATGCTTACTCACTTGATTCTAAACTACGATAAAATACATTTTAATTATTACAAGATAAATAAATCTTTCTTATAAATTCGAAAACTTTGCTAGATTTATAAGTTAAGCTAATTTATCCTTCCAACTTTCTACGGCTTTACTGAGCACTGCTCGACTTTCATAAAATTTTTCAATGGGTAGTTTATAAGGATCGGCTACATTTTCGTTTATCCAGTGACCAATCCGATATACTTTCCCACGTTGGCTTGAGTAATTTTGTTTTATCCAACTCTCTTGATCTTTGGACATACACAGTACTAAATCAAAGGTTTGCATCAATTCTTGGGTAAGCTGCTGGGCGCGATGACTACGCATATCAACATTCCATTCATCCATCACTTGAATGGCTTTTTCATCTGCCCCTTCACCCACTAATGCGCTTAATCCCGCTGATTTAACAATTAGATTAGGGTGCTGTTTCTGTAATAGCGCTTCACCGATAGGACTACGGCAAATATTACCAACGCACACCACTAAAATTTTTTTAAATGACATAATAAAAACCTAGCTATTAAAATTGTCTTACAACTCCAGGTAATGCCGCTGAAGGAAGAATTTGACTAAGAATACGATTCCAGCGTGTTAAACCAGTTGGGTCTACATACACCACATCACCCGGTTGCATTTTAAAGCGATTTGCTAAAGAAAAATTTGTTAGGGAAGTCATATCAACATAATAGATATTAGCATTATTCGACGAATTTTCACGTAATACGTAAACTTTTTTAGCATTTGCAGTAGTACCAATTAATCCATTCGCCTCGCCTATGACGCCCGCCAAACTGATACCGTTTTCAGGAATTTCAATATTACTGATTTTATTAAACTCGCCCATTACCGTGACTTTATGATTGGTTATATCACCGACTTTGATGGTATCACCATTTCTCAAATATAGCGAATTTGGGGAATACCCAGCGTTTTGTAGTGATTTAAAACCAAAGTTATAGCTTCTACCGTCGCGTATCAGCTGAATGTTATTGGTATCTGAGGTATTAATGGTGCCGCCTGCCATACTGATTGCGGTATAGAGATTGACTGGCTGATCCGCGATATCATACTGTCCAGGCGATTTTACCTGCCCATCAACATAGAACTTATTCCCACGATAGGAAATAACCCGTACTTGTGGGTCTGGGTGTTTAAGATAACGAGATAAACGGCTTGCTATTTGGTTGGTGAGTTGTGACACTGTTAACCCTTCAGCTTTCACTCGCCCTATCATTGGAAACTGCAAAAAACCACTCTGGTCAACTAGGTAACCATTCGCATAAATATTATTCCCTGTCGATTGCACGACAGGTGTGATTTCAGGATATCCAGGCAGGAATATTTCAATCACATCACCTTTTGCAATTGCACTATAAGTTCCAGCGGCTTTTGAGACAGGTGGAAAAGAGATTGTTCTCGGCCCTAATAGGTTAGGCATAGGAATATTATTTGCCGTTAATTCGGTCACATTAAACCGCATGCCATTATCTGCTACAAACGACACGGGTTGGTCGGGTGTTGTCGATTCGGGCAATTTACCAACATTCATACCGCTAGTAATCGCTGTTTTAGAGCTGCATCCAGCAAATGAAAGTGCAAAGATAATAGGAAATAATTTTATGAACTTTGCTAACATGTGACAATCTCGTAGAATAAAAACTCGTAGAGTAAAAAGGCAAAATCTAACAATATCAGCCAATATGATGGGTAATTGTAATAAAAGTTGAATGCTACAGGCTTGTAAATTTTGTAAATTTAAGTAACATAGCCATCTTAACAAATTAATTAATATTTTAGCTACCAAGAAAAGTGTTAGCACTTCTGCTGGTTAACATTTAATCCATTATAGCATTATAGATTTGCTTGATAAACAATTAAACATAACATCTTAATAATTTGTACAGCAATTTTTTATGCAGAAACTTTGGTTCAAAAAAAAAGCCCCTGTTATCAGGAGCTTTAATTTGGTACCAGTGGTCGGACTCGAACCGACACGCTTTTAAAGGCAACGGATTTTGAATCCGTCGTGTCTACCAATTTCACCACACTGGCATGGATGGCTATAGCTTTTTAGTTTATCTCTAATTGGCTATGTGGGGTGGTATTTTAGCAACTTTATTTTTTTTTGCAACAACTTTTTCAATTATTTTTCCCTCAGAATGAGAAATACGTAAAAAATAATTTTTCAATAAAATCGATACGTTTTTTACACACTCACTTACTACTTTGTATAGTATTCTTGCCCGCCACTTAATCATAATATCGCTAAAACTAGGGTAAAATTTGTTAATTTATGACTTTTAATCAACCTGCCTCGAACTTTTTCAATAGGATGCTATTTATTGTCACAGCATTAATGGCGGGTTGTAATTCTCCTAATAACAATCAAAATTCAACGGCGGCCAATAACCAATCTAGCAAAGAACCTGCCAAAACAATTTCAACCAATGCGCCTGTTGCCTCTTCACCCAAAGCGACTGAAACTCTACGTATTGCCGCTTTTTCCAATCTTCGCATGGTATTGCCTATCTTGGTATCAGATTTTAACCATAATTATCCGAATATAAAGATTCAAATTACTTTTGCGCCTAATACTGCGCTCTATAATACGGTAAATGCCAATCCCCAAAGCTTTGATATTTATTTATCGGGTAACCAGACTTACCCAAAGCAAATGCTTGCCAGTGTTAAGGGTGTTAAATCTTCGCCTTTTACTTATACCCGTGGGCAGTTAGTGCTTTATAGTCATAAATATCCTATGGACATTAGCCCTACTACCACGCTTGATCAGTTGATGCTCGACAATAAACCCTTTAGTTTAGCGATAGCCAATCCAGAAAATTTAGCTTATGGCGTGGCAGCAGAAGCCTGGTTGGTCAATCAAAACCTTTATAATAATATCAAGCCTAAGATTATTTATACCAATACCCTAGATGAAACTTTTGCGTTAACGGATAGTGGGAAAGCAGATTTTGGATTTGTAAGCCTCTCGCAAGTATTGAATAAACCCAATAACATTGCCCTGCAAAATGTGAATACGCTAAGCAATAACTATTTGATACTGCCTAAAAATAGTTATCCGCCAATTCTGCAAGATGGCATTATTTTGAATCAACCTTACACCAGTCAAATTTTTGTGGATTATCTAAAATCGGCAAAAGCACAAGATGTTTTAACCGATGCGGGGTTTTTGCCGATTTGTACCTCGACAACTATCTTACCTGCTTGCAAATAGGAGGTTGGGTTTTAATTATCCGCTACTTGCAAGTCGCGAATTAATTTGCAATTGCTGATTTTAATTGATTAGCCAGCGATGCTAGACGCTCATGATCGCCTTGACGATTTTCATGCAAGCCAAGATGATAAATACTGCTTGGAATCAAATGAACGTGGTAATGAAATACCGATTGTCCTGCCTCCGCATTATTTAACTGCATCTGCACAATACCTTGGCGATTAAATACCTTGCGCTGCGCTGCCATGACTTTTTGCGCGGTGCTGAAAACTGCCACAATGTAATCTGCTGGCATATCCGACAACTCAACGGCTTCACATTTTGGAATGACTAAAACATGCCCTTCTGCCATCGGCATGATATCCATGAAAGCAAGCGTTTTGTCATCTTCATAAACTTTATGGCTAGGAATCTCGCCACGAAGAATTTTGGCAAAAATATTTTGATTGTCATACTGCATTGATTACATTCCTTTTATTGTTTAAATGGGGCTAAGAAACAAGACTCAGCAATTACGCGCTAAGCAAAAAAATCTAATATGGTTTCATTCAAGATAAATTGTCGATCATCACCCAGCATAGTTACATCATAATTATGTACAAAGCTGACTGCTAATGCGCGACTAGGATCACACCAAGCCATAGACCCATTATATCCCATATGTCCAAATGCATCAGACACATCATGGAACAGACTAAACACGCGATGGTAACCGAGTCGCCATGCCATCACCGCTGGCATGATTTTGTCAAATTGCTCATTGTGAATGGTTGAAAGCGCCTTAAAAACAGCAGAATTGATTAGGGTTTTACCTTGCCAAACGCCGCGATTTGCAAGCATGGCGTAGACTGTTGCCAATGCTATCGCACTGGCTACTCCATTTGCGGCAGGAATTTTCGCCTGCAGGGTGACAGGGTGATAATAATTAAATTGTCTGCTACCGATGGGTACCAGCGCAGATTTATAGTCTTCGATATTGATATTAGCAGGTTGAAAATACAGCGCGTTAATGGCCTGCGTTGTCAAAGGAGAGCCCGATTGAGACAATGTTAACCACTCGGGGTAAAAAGGCAAGGATTGATAAAATCGTAGCGTTGAGTCGGCATCTTGAGTGAGTAAAGGCTTAACTTGAGTCTCTTTGGCACGTATTTGGCCGGCAACCTGTTCAACTTTGTCTTTGGGTACCCCAAAGTAGACTTGACCGACCAAATTAAGCGGTTGCAATAAATAATATTCTAGGACTTGCTGCAGCGGTAATTGCGTTACTTTTTCAATCAGCCCACCCAATACCCAGCCTGATACCAAAGCACTATAAGCCGCGCTAGAATCCGCATGGGAAGCCGCACTGGATTCGGTTGATTGATCAACAGGCTGCTTCTTATTAGCTGAACTATTACCTGAACTCTGCGTATTAGTTGGACTATTTAATGCCATTTGCTCGACATTACTGACCATCAATTGCCAATCTAGCATGTCTTTGGCGTGTTCGGTAATACTGACAATATTAAATAATCCCGATTCGTGCGTTAGCATATCGCGCAAAGTGACGCTATCTTTGCCATTTTGGGCAAATGCTGGCCAATAACTAGCAAGGGTTTTATCATACGCTAAAAGATTTTGACTCACTAAAATATGAATCAACGTAACCAGTATCCCCTTGCCTGTCGAAAAATTCAGCGACAGGGTGGATGGCTGCCAAGGTGTAATTTGCTGGTTAGTTTTATCAATATTTGCGATACCGTGAGCCAATTGAGTGACCGGTTTACCTTGATGAAAAATGACCAGACTGCAGCCACCTACCTTTTGATTAAGATCAAATTGTGATAACAGTTGTGCTAGGCTTTGATTGAGCGCTTGATAATCCATTAAATCCTTCATTGCTTCAATAGCATCCTAAAAAATCCTATGCTAAAAAACACCCTACTAAAAAATAGCCGCTTAACATTGAACCCTTATTGAAATTTTTCTGTCGCTATTATTTAGCCTGTGCTTGCGTGATTTTCCCAATCAAATTGGCTTTTGGTGTGACGGGATCATACACACCAAAATCCACCTGTTCGTCACGGTTATCAAATTTTGCGATAAACTCCACTTCAGAGGGCAAAAAAATCGGTAATTTAAACGTTACATCACAGGTAAAGCTCTCTGGCAAATCACCTAACGCCCCCAAGCATTTGGCTTTTGTCCACATACCATGGGCAATGGCTTTTGGAAAACCAAATGCCTTGGCAGATAAAGGATGCAAATGAATCAGATTAAAATCCCCAGAGATAAACGCATAGCGACGCCCAATATCTTCGGGAATTTCCCAGAATTCATGCATATCATTGTCATCAAGTGTGGGCTTGGATTCTACTTGCGTCGTCGATGATTTTTGAGTCGTTTTTTGACGTTTTTGGCGTGATAAATACGTCGAAGTCCCTTCCCACACCAGCTCATCTTTTTCAAAAACTTTAGTCACAAAATCAAACTGCTTACCACGATCATGGTCGCGCAAGTTAGCAAAGCTCACTTCCATTTTAAAAATTGCGCTATCTTTAATGCGCCGATATTGGGTAACACTGTTTTGCACATGAATCAAGCCGAGCATGGCAAAGGGAAATGGCTCTTTGACCATCATGTTCATCTGTAACGACTGCGACAGTACCGCAAAATACGTCGGCGGCACGTAACTATTATTTTCAAAACCACAAATTCTGCGGTAATCGGCTAAGTTATCATGGTCGATTTCAAGCGTATTGACCCTATAAATAGCATTGGGCAGCACCGCATTGGCTGATTTGTCCTGGTCGCCAATGGGTAAAAAACTTTTGATAATATTGGCATAGGTGGTGTGCGGTTTTGGCAAACGACTAAAATTTTGGTCTGACATACAGACTGTCCTTACTTTTTTACTTTTTAAGCTTGAGCCAAAAAATGGCTATTTGATTAGATAGTGTTCGGGTATATTCCATTACTTCTCGTTACCGTCAGATCTCAAAATCTGAGAACTTAGTTTATTATAATCGAATGTCACAATCTAATTGTTGATTTTTTGCATAAAGCTTAGTTTAAGTTTGACTTAGAAAAAATAATGAAAAAAAATCAGTAGCGATATTTTCGATACTGATTTTTTCAGCTCGTCAATAATTACGCACCCAACACACTTTGCCCACAGACGCGGACAATGTTGCCATTGACGCCGCCCGATGCAGGGCAAGCCAGCCAAGCAATGGTCTCAGCCACATCAACCGGCAAACCGCCTTGGCTCATTGAGTTCATCCTGCGACCTGCTTCTCGAATCGCAAAAGGTATCGCAGCGGTCATTTGGGTTTCGATAAATCCTGGCGCTACCGCGTTGATGGTAATACCGTTCTTTAACGTAGGTGCAGTCGCTTGTACCGCGCCAATCACGCCAGCTTTGCTCATGGCATAATTGGTCTGTCCCAAATTGCCGGCAATACCACTAATCGATGATACACAGACGATTCTCGCGTTTTCATTGAAACTGTCATGACTGAGTAAATAATCATCAATTTTTTCTTCCGCATTGAGATTGACGTTCATGACGGCATCCCACATGTTATCATCCATTTTCGCCAATGTCTTGTCACGTGTTATGCCGGCATTGTGCACAATACCATCTAAGCCGCCACGTTTGGCTGCCGCTGCGGCTATTTTTTCACCGGCATCGTCGGCGGTGATATCTAATGTTAAAGTAGAGCCGCCTATCTCACCTGCTACTTTTTGCAAGTCCGATTGCTGTGCAGCCACATCGACACAGATGACATGTGCGCCATCACGCGATAATACCTTTGCGATGGCTTCGCCAATACCTCGGCTCGCGCCAGTCACTACCAGTGTTTTACCTTTTAAAGGCTTTTGCCAATCAACCGTGACTGGGTTGCCTTCGCCAACTCTCACTACTTGACCTGACACATAAGCAGAACGCGGTGAGGCAAAAAAACGTAAAGTAGATTCAAGGTTTTGCGCCGCATTTGGGTCTACATAGATAAGCTGGCTTGTGATACCGCGCTTAAACTCTTTACCGACGGATTTGACAAATCCTTCTAAAGCACGCTGGGCTGCTGCCTGTGCTATACTGGTACATTTTTCAGGTGGCAAACCAATGACGATAACGCGACCTGAGCGGTCAATCGAACGCGCAATCGGATGGAAGAAGTTGTAAACTTGTTTCAGCTCATGGGTTGTGTTGATACCTGAAGCATCGAAAATAGCCACTTTAAAATACTGATTCGCGCCAAACTGCTCAGCGTCAATCTGTGCATTTTGTAAAGCATAACGCGCTGACTCATTGGGGTCTAGATAGACATCGGCTTGCACATTCGCTAATACTTTGGCGATGTCATTTGCTATGACAGCGTTTTCACTGACCCCAAAAATGACACTACCTGTCACAGGTGCTTGACCGTCTTTGTAACGCTCAAGGCTGATTGGCATCGGTAAACCCAAATTTTGGGCAATCTTACGTCCCAATGGATTTTGGACAAATTCTGAATAATGGTCTGACATGAGGACTCCTTTGAATAGTTAGTTTTGCTTAGGCTATTAGATAAGGCTCAATTAAAAAGTGAGTTAAACACTCCATTAAACACAGCTGCTAAACATAGATACTGTATATAGATACTGTGTAAATTTTATACCAATCAAACAACATTGAACAGTCATATTAAATAAAATTTTATTGGTTTTACCTATTTATATAAATTATCGTTATATATATACTTTTAGGCGATATTTTTGTCTGCGTTTTATGGTAACATCACTGCAACTTAAAAAGTTTAGTTATTTTTAAAAAATTTAGTTATTTTTAAAAAGTTATTTAGTTTAAGCTTATCCAATTTTTTTAATTGATTGCTCAAAAGGACTTTTCTATGGACAATTTTAAACACCCCACTCATCAACCTGCTGGTAAAAAGGTCGCTATTTTAGGTGGCAACCGTATTCCGTTCGCCCGTTCAAATGGTCAATATACCAATGTCAGCAACTCTGAAATGTTGACAGCTGCGCTTAACGGCTTGGTGGAACGCTATAACTTACAAGATAAACGCTTGGGTGAAGTAGTAGCGGGCGCGGTCATTAAATTAAGCCGTGATATCAATCTCACCCGTGAATGTGTGTTAAGCACGGCGTTAAGTCCGCAAACGCCTGCTTACGATGTGTCACAAGCGTGTGGCACTGGACTACAAGCGGCTTTCGCAGTGAGCAATAAAATCGCCTTGGGGCTGATTGATTCAGGGATTGCAGGCGGTGTTGACACCACTTCTGATGCCCCTTTAGGCATTGGTGATGGGCTGCGTAAAGCGCTGTTAAAACTTAATAATGCCAAAACCAATAAAGATCGCTTACAAGCGTTATTAAGCATTAATCCAAAAGACTTGATTGATGCACCGCAAAATGGTGAACCGCGTACTAAATTATCGATGGGTGACCACCAAGCCATCACCGCACTTGAATGGGCGATCACCCGTGAAGCGCAAGATGAGTTTACCTTTAATAGTCATAAAAACTTGGCGCGTGCGTACGATGAGGGTTTTTTTGATGATTTAATCACGCCATTTAAGGGTTTAACACGCGACAATAATCTACGTCCTGATATTTCGTTAGAAAAATTGGCGTCATTAAAACCTGTATTTGGTAAGAAAAATGCCAACCCAACCATGACGGCGGGCAACTCAACACCGTTGACCGATGGCGCATCTTGTGTGTTATTAGGGACAGATGAGTGGGCTGCAGCGAATGGATTAAAACCGCTTGCTTATCTCACCTACCAAGAAACCGCTGCAGTTGATTTTACAGGTAAAAAAGGTGTTAAAGAAGGCTTATTGATGGCACCTGCGTATGCTGTGCCACGTATGTTGGAACGTGCAGGATTAACGCTGCAAGACTTTGATTATTATGAAATTCATGAAGCATTTGCCTCACAGGTATTGTCTACGCTTGCTGCGTGGGAAGACGAAAGTTTTTGTAAAGAGCGCTTAGGTCTTGATAAGCCACTTGGCGCGATTGACCGCAGTAAACTTAACGTAAATGGCTCATCACTTGCTGCAGGACATCCGTTTGCCGCAACGGGTGGTCGAATTCTTGCTAGCACCGCTAAACTACTGGATCAAAAAGGGTCAGGTCGTGCGCTGATTTCTATCTGTGCGGCGGGCGGACAAGGTGTGGTCGCCATTTTAGAAAAATAATCAAGTAGCTAATACCAAGTGCTTATATTTAACTACTTAGTATTCAAGTAACTGATAAATAAGTACTCAAAAAAATAGTGTAAAAAAGGCGAGATAATGAACTCGCCTTTTTTATCGCCTAACTAAATTTAATCGGTTTTTCACCGTCCTCGTCCTGCGGTTTATTTGGGTAGTGATGATCATGACCGATATCACAGTCTTCTGCCGCTTTTTTGGGTCGATGAATATAGCCAGTGCGCTCTTCTACGCCCAAAAATTCATGCTCCCACACCATCACCGCTTGCATACAAGTTTGACGCTGTTCCTCCGTCAACTTTCGACCATCTTCCCATTTGCCAAGCGAAATCGCTTGACGAAATTTTTCAACAATTTCAGGCGTTAACGCTGATAAAATCGCTTGTTTATCCATGACTGAATTGTCCTTATACCCTTTAATAAATCACAATAGTTTAAAAAAATTTTGCTAAATAATTAAAAAATTATAGCAAATTAAGCGGATAAAATCTATTTGGCAAGTTGTCTTATAGCCAGATAGCTGCCTACAATGGCGTGATTACAAATTGGGCAATGTTAATTTGCACACAGATATTATATGCTTTGCTTATCAAAAGTTTTGAAAACTTACCTTATAAAAACTTACCTTATAAAATAGAGCACCCCTATGAATCTTCTCAAATACAGCTATCATCAACACGCTGTAACCCGTGTTTTTAATCAAAAAAAAACAGCTTTTAATCAAAAGCAGTTGGCTAAAGCAGTCTTTGTATTAAGCCTAATATCCGGCCAACATTATGCGTTAGCAGCGCCTGTATCGCCTGTATCAACTGCTCCAGTTCAGCAATTTTCGTCAGATACAGCCCCATCTACGCCGACGCCTATTACCGCTACCCAAGCATTGCAAAGGGCATTGACATCAGCCCATAAGCAAAACTTAGCTGCGCAAAAAGCGTGGCTGCGGTTGTTGTATTATCCTGAAACAGTCACCACAAAACAGCCCTTTGAAAGTCGGGTCAACAATCGTTTTAACTCACAAGCAAGCCAACGACAATTTTTTGCCAGCGCGCAAGGCGCCAAAAATCCCCAAGCAGAACTTGATGAAATCCTCACACAGTTATTTCACCCTACCCAAAAAAATAATGCCTCTGTCCAATGTCGCTTTCCCGCTCGTACACAGTGGCTCATTGAAAACTTAGCCATCGATACCTCAATCCTACCCAACCAACATTGCGATGCACTCGATTCATGGCTACAGAAAATCAATCCCCAATCCGTCTCATTAATTTTCGCCAGTGAGTATTTAGATAGCCCACCGTCTGCGTTTGCCCATAGTTTTTTGCGATTTGATAATGCCGACCTTAGCAATCAGTACTATTTGAACTTCACCCCGAAAGTTACTGACGGTGAGCATTTTTTAAAATTTGCTTACAAATCTAGTATCGGTGGCAATGCAGGCGAATTTACCATAACCAATTATCAGCAAGGTATCAAAGAATATTTGCAAGATAATGGGCGCAACGTATGGCAATATCAGCTCAATCTCAGCGATAAACAAGTTAAACAACTTGCCTATCGAACTTGGGAAATCAAAGACCAAAATTTGCCCTATTATCTGTTATCCGATAATTGCGCCTCTGAAATTTTGGTGTTACTAAATTCTATTTTTCCTAATAAAAATTTTTTAGTGACTGACTCCCCAATGGTTTCCCCTGCCCAAGTGGTACGCATGTTAAACCAAGAAAATTTGATTCGCTCTACCAATTTTAGTCCTTCAACACCGACTATTGTGCAAGCGCAATTAAATGCCCGCAACGCAGCAAATCATCCCAAGGCTTTTAACAATACCAATACCAATACCCATCAAGATCGGCCGTTAAGTCCTCAGATATTGCCTAGCCGCGACAATCCTGTACTGGCTAATCCTTTAAGTCGATTTGATATCGGGGTCAGCCAGCAGTCGTTTGACAGGGTCAGTGGACGACCTAAGTTAGAAAGTAACCAGGCTATCACTTTAAATTATCGCATGGTGTATCGTGATGCGTTGGATAAAATTGATGGCTATCCCATAGGCTCACAACTGACGGCATTGAGTATGGGTCTTAGCATCCATGACAACGCCGACCACCAAGATAGCGTGCAACTTGAGCAACTAGGATTATTTGATGTGCGTTCATTGCATCCGATTAATAGCGCTAAAAAAGGCAATTCTTGGGGTGGCAATATTGGCCTACAGCGAGTCTTTGACGGTATCAAGGGTACTAGCAGTAGCAACAAAGATGACCACAGCGCTACAGACAATCATTTGGTCGCAAATATTAGCGGTGAATTTGGTAAAAGCGTGGCAATCGGTAGCGCTGCCCCAAATACAGGCGATATGCCCGCCAATATTTGCTATGGCTTGGGCACTCTTGCAGCGCAGTTTGGTAAGGGCTTATATCATGGTTATCGTGCTGGGCTTGGCGTCAATGTCGGATGCAATGCAGAATTGCGTCCAAATTGGCGTGCGATATCGGAATTAACACTGCCATTTTGGATAAGTGGCGATAGCGATAACGAAAGCTATTGGCAGCCCAAACTCAGTATTGGTAGTCAATATGATATCAATCAAACCAATGCGATTCGGGTCACCGCTAGCCGCGAATGGCTGCCAAAGTCTGACAATATCGATAACGTTGATGAAGTTGCGCTAAAATGGCTACACTATTTTGAATAATCTACGATTAGCCAATTTTGTGCTAAGCGAGGCCAAAATGGCGCAACAATGCCATGCCGATGGCTAGACTAAACATAGAAAACACGGTGGTAAATCCTAAAATATTGGCCGCTAATATTTCATTGCCCCCCATGCTGCGAGCCATCACATAACTGGCAGCAGCAACAGGCGATGTTACCATAATAAACATCACGCCCATTTGTATCGGTGATAACTGCATCAAGCTACCTACCACGACCGCGGTGATAGGCGCCACGATAATTCGACCGATGCTAGCCTGCATAGACACGCCTGTCATATTGAGCATCGACTTGATATCGAGTGTCGCACCTGCACAAATCAAAGCCAACGGTAATGCTACCGCCGCCAATAACTCGCCTGTTTTGATGATAAATTCAGGCGGCATCGGCAGCTGCAATAACTTATAAGCAAACGCTGATACCAATGCGATAATTAACGGATTTTGCCCGATTTTTTTGGTCATGGTGATGGCTTTTTTAACCACGCCTTGGCTGTTGTTATCATTTCTGCTTAGGCTAATCACAGATAACACATTATACACAATGGTTAAAAGACCCATATAAACCGCACCGATACTCACGCCTTGGCTACCGTATGCATTAGTCACAGTCGCCAGCCCCATAATCGCCATGTTACTGCGAAAGACACCTTGTACAAACACACCTTTATCGCGGGTGTCTTTGACAAAAAAATAGGCAAATAGCTCACCGAGCAAAAACAGCCCAAAAGTGACCATAAATCCCGATTTAATCAAATCGACCTGCTCCGCAAAATGAATGTCACTTTTTAGAATACTAAAAAATAGCAAACATGGCAGACAATAATTAAAGACCATATCAGAGGCGATTTCAACAAACGACTGGTTGATGGTTTGTTTTTTTTGCATCATCACCCCCAATAACATCAGCAAGATATTGGGCAAGGTAATTTTTAGCGCAAAGAGAAAGGCAGTTAGCATAATAATTTTTTTGAGTAGAAAATAAAAAAGTCCCAAGTATGGCACATACCAATACCATGGGACTTATGGAGCATGGCTTAAAGTTAAGAGCTTAGCACTTCACGCGCTTTTTTGCTTTTTTTAATCATCATGGCCAAAAGCTGTACCGCAGCTGGCGTGACGCCGCTAATCCGACTGGCTTGGGCAAGCGTGGTTGGGCGCACTTTTTCAAGTTTTTGCACGATTTCATTGGAAAGCCCAGAGATATCATGATAAGTAAAATCGTCTGGAATCAGCGTGTGTTCAAGTTTTTTCATCTGACCGATTTCAACTTGCTGACGATCGATATAACCGGCATATTTGACACCAATTTCAATTTGCTCACCCACTTCAGCAGACACGGGCGATTCGGTCAATTCGCTAATATCATCAAATGACACATTCGGACGTTTTAACAAATCAAGCGCGTTATTTTCTTTGGTCAGTACTTCGCCGGTTTTATCGATAAATGATTGACCCAGCGTATTAGTAGGCGTTGCCCAAAGCGAGCGTAAACGTGCGGTCTCTTGCTCAATCGCTGTCATTTTATCGCTATACACTTGCCAGCGCGCATCGTCCACCAGTCCTAAGTCACGCCCAATTTCTGTCAAGCGTTGATCGGCATTGTCTTCACGCAGCAGCAGACGGTATTCGGCACGACTGGTAAACATACGGTACGGCTCTTTGGTACCATTGGTGATGAGATCATCTACCAATACACCGATATAGGCTTGGTCGCGGCGCGGTGTCCAAGCATCCAGTCCTTGGGTACGACGTGCAGCATTTAACCCAGCTAAGATACCTTGCGCAGCGGCTTCTTCATACCCTGTCGTTCCATTGATTTGACCGGCAAAAAATAGGTTATCAATCGATTTGGTCTCAAGGCTTGGTTTAAGATTTTGTGGGTCAAAATAATCGTATTCAATCGCGTAGCCAGGACGCAAGATGTGCGCATTTTCCAGCCCTTTCATGGAGTGTACCAAAGCCAACTGAATATCAAATGGCAAACTCGTTGAAATCCCATTGGGATAAAGCTCATGGGTGGTCAACCCTTCAGGCTCAATAAAAATCTGATGGCTATCTTTATCAGCAAACCGATGAATTTTATCTTCAATCGATGGGCAATAACGGGGACCAATGCCTTCAATCACGCCTGAATACATGGGTGAGCGATCCAGCCCGCTGCGGATAATGTCGTGGGTGCGTTCATTGGTATGGGTGATATAGCAGTTGATTTGGCGCGGATGCATGGACACATCGCCCAAATACGACATGACGGGCAGTGGTGTATCCCCGGGCTGCACGGTCATGACACTAAAATCTACCGTGCGCGCATCAATGCGTGGTGGCGTGCCTGTTTTGAGACGTCCAACCGGCAGCTTGAGTTCACGCAATCTATCCGCCAAACGGATAGAAGGCGGATCGCCTGCACGTCCCCCTTTGTGGTTTTCCAGTCCAATATGAATAGTGCCACCTAAAAAAGTGCCAGACGTCAACACCACTGCGCCGCAAGCAAACTCAATCCCTGATTGGGTAACCACGGCTACCGCTTTGCCGTTTTCAACCAAAATATCATCTGCCGCTTGTTGGAAAATATCCAAGTTTGGCTGATTCTCTAAGGTATGGCGAATCGCCGCTTTATATAAAATACGGTCCGCTTGGGCGCGTGTAGCACGGACAGCGGCACCTTTACGGCTATTTAACACACGAAACTGAATCCCTGCTTTGTCGGTGGCAAGCGCCATAGCGCCGCCCAACGCATCGACTTCACGCACCAAATGCGACTTGCCAATCCCGCCAATCGCAGGATTACAGCTCATCTGTCCCAAGGTTTCAATATTATGCGTCAATAACAGCGTCTGCTGACCCATGCGTGCAGCAGCTAGCGCCGCTTCTGTGCCAGCATGACCGCCACCAATCACAATTACGTCGTAGATTTTAGGGTATTTCATCGTGTCACCCATCATTCGCTTGTCAATAAAAACTGACAATTATACCATGCTTAGACGGCTATCAATTATTTTTTTATCAATGCCAATCATTGAGTATTTAGCGTGATACTTTGCTTCAACAATTACCAACGACATGACGAAAAAATCAAACTCATAAAAAAATCCAAGTCATTCGGCTTGGATTTTGATTGATTCGCGGATTCATAGTTATTGTGAATCGATTTGACTATCGCGGATGATTAGTAACTCATCTTTTAAACTTGTCACTTTGAGTTCGTTGGCATCATTAAATACTTGGATATTAGCGCCTTTGCTATCTTTATAATCTTTATGACGACGAAAGTTGTGCTCAATTTCAAAACGAACCACCGTCTCAAGCAATGCTTGTAATTCTCCTAACGTATAATGTTCCCATTGAATTTCAAGATGCGGTGCTAATTTACCTGTAATCATACGAACTTTATTATCGATTTTGACGACTTTGGTGGTCATGCTGATGCTCCAATATTTTTATTAGTAATTATGAGTTTCATCAATAAATGCGACTGGATGAACTAGAGATTGCTTTAATGCTAACGGATTAACCGGCTTTTATCAAGCAAGATTCTTAGACTGGGTAATCATCCAAACCACGCTAGCCACTGTTATAAATTGTCTGGTCACTTATCAGTCATTTAGTGAAAAAATAGGTGCGCTGAACGCTCTTGGATGCCTAAAAACAGCCTCATCTTGATAAAATGCTGGTATCACATTGTCATCACTATAGCCTGGGATACCCATCACAGGTAACGGCTGAAAGCTTTTGGATGATAGCTTAACTGCATTATCCGCCAAATCTGGCATTGCTAGCTCTCGAAACATCTTAGCAATTGCCGTATCAAGCTGGTTTCTCTGACTCGCTATAGATTGCTCAAACCAACCCTCATCTACTAAAATCAGCAAGGTATGACTGGTGATATTTTTTCTTGGCTCAACCAATTTTTCAAGCAGGGCATGACCAAATGGAAAAAAGGCAATGGTACGATGTTGACCCAACCAATTTGCTCTATGAGTGACTAAAGCCGCGTGCCATTTAAAGGCTTGTAACTGTTCAAGCAATAGTTTATCTGAGCTCACTACAATGCCGCCATTTTCATCAAATACGGTTAGCGCATTACGCAGCGCTGTTCTGGCATTATGAATACCATGTCGCAAAATATCTTTGGCATGGAGTTCGTTAAATACCGCTTTGGACTGCGGAAAATTCAGCCAAATTAAACCGTTCAGCAAATCATGGTGATTGTCACGGGTTGGAATTTTACCTGTGTTGGCAATAAAACTCTCATAAGCCTCACCCTCAGGCAGACACGCTTGCTCAACAAAGCGAATGGGTAATTTTTCAAAATTGGCTATACGGCTGGCGTTTATATCCTCAAATCTATCCAAACAAGCATTCAAATTTTCAACAATATTGATAGCAGGGGCTTGACTATGTGTTGCATAAGGATGTTTTGCGTCAAGCTTGGGAAAATTCGGAAAATAAGTCAAATAGTGATACCAAGGTTTATCAAAATCAATGCTGACGTTGGTGGGATGAGTCGCTGACATAAATACAATCTGACAATATAAGAATAAGAAAAATAAGCGTAGGCTGAACCAAAAATATTAGCACCCTTTTGGTTAACCCTATGATAGATAATTACCACCTACCAATCATTACCACCCAATCATAGCTAATGGTTTAAAGACTGTTGACCTCAATCCATAAGGATATCGCAATTTTTTGAATAGCATGCCTTGTATAACATGTTCTGCATAATAAGCGATTTTTAGCACGATGTTGCAAAACATCATATAATAAGATACAGTCATTCAAATTTTACCACCCAGTAGAAGTAGAGTTATTACATGCATATTTTTCTAGCTCGCAATAATGTGCAAGCCGGTCCTTATACCCTTGAACAACTCAATCAAATGCTTGCGACAGGGCAAGTGTTACTCACTGATTTGATGTGGCATCAAGGGATGGATAACTGGAACACGGTCAACGCGATGACGGATGGACAATTTTTTTACCGTCCAACGATTGATGAAAGCTTGCCAGTCGATACCCACCAACGCGAGCAGCCCACTTCTGATGAAGCAGATTATATTATCAACAACACGCCTAATCCTATATCGCCTTCAGAAGACTCTGAGAATGTTTGGGATCGGTATTCAGCGAATAACCCGCACAAATCCCCTAACCCTACCAAGGTCACATTGACCAAGAAACTTGGCTCGAACCAAGACATTGCTCATGCCAAAAAACAGTTAGACCTTGCCAGCATCGGTAGCCGTATCGCAGCAAAATTGGTAGATACCCTGCTTATGGTATTGGCGTCGTCGCCGCTGTTCATCTCCCTGTACAACAGCCCAAATTTTGATAAATTACTCAAATGGGCAGAAGCCGGACAAACCCGCTTGACATCTGCCCAGCAGATGGAACTTATGTCAGCATTACCTGAGCATATATTGTTGTTGACCAATATTTTGGTATGGGGCTTAATGATTGCGCAAGTCCTATTATTGATGCGCCGTGGTCAGACTATCGGTAAGATGATAATGGGCATACGTATTTTGGATCGCAAGTCCAATGCCATTCCTAGATTTTTTAACTTAATCATTATGCGTGGGTTATTTACCACATTGGCTTATTCTTTATCGATTTTTGGTTTGGTTGTGTTAGCCGTTGATTTGGTCATGCTGCTCACCAGCAAAGAGCGATTAAGCCTACATGATAAAATCGCCAAAACTTATGTGGTACGTGCCGATGACACCCAAACCACGCCTCTTGCGTTAAAACCTGACTAAAGTGAATTAAAATCATCAAACCGTGTGGTATAACCATGCGGTTTTTTTATGCTCAGTTGCCAACACGCCTCGCCACGCGCTAGGTATTTCACCTCAAAATGCGTGCGTTCACTATGATTGGGTACTTGGGTTTTCTCCACCGGTACTTGCCAAACTGTCTCTGCTTTATGCTCGGCTTCATCGATATAACTTTCAATATTACTGGCAAGTATAAGCTCGCCATCTGGTTTTAACCGAGACAGTAACCACTCAAAAAACGGCATGTTATGCCAGCGTTGGTTGGGATTATGCGGCTCTGGATTGGGATAAAGAATAAACACCCCTGATAAGCTTTGCGCGGGTACAGCATGGGTGACCCAAGCAATGGCATCGGCATGAATAGTGGTTAAATTAGACAACTTCGCTTGATTCGCCATTTTTTGCATGGCTTGATATTTTTCTGCGGTACGTTCAATCGCGATGAGATGGGCATTGGCATTATCGCTGGCAAAACTCAGCGCATGCTTGCCTTTCCCTGCACCGATTTCAAGAAAAATGGCGGGTTGCTGCCAAAACGTTGCGGCAAGTGGCTGAAAATCTCTGGGATGACGGATACGATCGGGTTGAAACGGTCTGGTAAATTGATGACTTAGCATGAACAGTCGCTTGATTCGCCCAAAAAAAAGGATTTATAGTATACTATGGCAAATACTCCGATACACCATTTTTAAGAATACCTTTTGTTTATGTCTAAAACCGAGCCCACCCCATCAAATGCACCTGTCAAAACTTACCCCTGTCCGCGCTGCGGCAAACCCACCGTTTGGGCAGATAACCCCACCAAGCCATTTTGCAGTGCACGCTGTAAGCTCATTGACTTAGGCGCATGGGCGAATGAGGACTATAAAGTCGGTGCAGAAGACACCCCGTTTAGTGACGAATTAGACGCTTTTAAATAACGTAGATTTGATTGGTTAGTGATTGCGCTGACTATGATTCGCTAACTATGATTAAAGGAATCCTCATGAGCTCTTATTTACTTCCCACCTATAAACGCCAGCCCATTAGCTTTGTCAAAGGTCAAGGTAGTTACCTTTATACCGCTGACGCAACGCCGTATTTGGATGCGTTAACAGGGATTGCTGTCTGCGGACTGGGTCATTGTCATCCGCGTGTCACTGCCGCGATTGCCGATCAAGCCGCAACGCTTGTGCATACCAGCAATCTTTTTGCTATTGATTGGCAAGAGCGCGCGGGTGAAAAGTTATGCCAAGTCGCAGGCATGGATAAAGTATTTTTTGCCAATAGCGGTGCCGAGGCCAACGAAGCAGCATTAAAGATGGCGCGACTGTTTGCATCAAATCGTGGGCAAACCCAAGCCAAAGTGATTGTGATGGAAAAATCGTTTCATGGACGTACCCTACTGACCGTATCCGCCACCGCAAATCCGATGGCTAGAGCAGGATTTTTTACCTTAGATGATGATTTTATTCGCGTGCCTTTTGGGGATATCGAAGCGATTAGCCAAGCGATTGCCGATAACGACAATGTGTGCGCTGTGATGCTTGAGCCTATCCAAGGTGAAAGTGGCGTCAATACCGCGACCAATGGCTTTGATTTTTTAAGCCAAGTTCGCAAAGTTTGCGATGACCATGACTTATTAATGATTTTAGATGAAGTGCAAACGGGTAATGGTCGGACGGGGCAATATTTCGCTTATCAACATTCATCCATCAAACCTGATATTTTGACCACAGCAAAAGGGTTGGGGAATGGTTTTCCTGTGGGTGCGTGCATGACCACGGCAAAAGCCAATGATATTTTTAGCTATGGCTCGCACGGTTCAACGTATGGTGGTACGCCGCTTGCTTGCCGTGTGGTTAGCGAAGTGATTGATGTCATTGATGATGAAAATATGATGGCAACTACCCTGAGCAATAGCGCAGCATTGATTGAGCAAATCACCAATGAGCTGGGTAGCGAAGGGGTTACTGTACGGGGTAAAGGCATGATGCTAGGGGTGGTGCTGCCACAGGATCGCGGCATTGCATTTGATAGCTTGGTCGATAAAGCGCGTGACAATCATCATCTAATCATCAATGTGGCAGGCGGTAATGCCATTCGTTTATTGCCACCGCTCAATATGAGTGCCGATGAAACCGTACAAATCGGTGAGCGCCTCATTCACCTTATCCAATCAGCCATGTAGTTTTTTTGATGGTAAAGTTAGCCGATTAGTCAATATCGGCTTTTTCATCGCAAACTTGCCAGTCAACCGTTTGATTTTGACAAGATGATATAATAGCTGTGTTTTATATTGGGGTAATTTTATGACAACCATTGCCGTTTTTGGGCACAAAAAACCAGATACCGATGCTATCGTATCCGCCATCGTCATGACCTATTGGCTCAATCAACAAGGTATAGATGCCAAAAGTTACCGCTTAGATGATATCAATCAAGAAACCAAATTTTTAATTGAACTTGCTAAAGTCCGATTACCAGAATTACTCACGCATCTTGAACCTGACCAACTCGCTGCTTTAGTCGATCATAACGAAAGCCAGCAATCGATTGGCAATCTAGCAGACGCCCGTATTTGTTACCTTGTCGACCATCATAAACTTGGCGATTTGACCACTACCGAACCTGCCTATATTCGATTTGAACCTGTCGGATCTACCAGCACCATTTTATACCATATGTTTATGGAAAAGAATTTGCTGATTTCTCAGCAAATGGCGACATTGATGGCAGGTGCAATCATTTCTGATACGCTTAATCTGACAGGTCCTACCACTACAGACAGTGACAAGCAAGCTTTAGATGCCTTAATTCACCTTGCAGGGATTCACGATATAAACAGCTTTGCCAATCAATTATTCGATGCAAAAAGCAATATCAGCGACTTAACGGATGATGCGTTAGTCACTACCGATTATAAACAGTTTATTTTCTCAAATAAAAAATGGGCAATCGCTAGTATCGAAACTGTTAAACCTGATGTGGTGTTGTCGCGCATTGACGGCATCCAACAAGCCAGTGAGCTAATCCGCCAAAGAGATGGCTTGGATTATATGCTAGTTATTATTGTTGATATTTTAAAACAGCAATCTTGGGCGGTTGGTAGCAACGATGCACAAAATAAAATCATTGAGCAAGCATTTGATACCAGACTCAATGATAAATTGCTTGATTTGGGTAACTTGGTCAGCCGAAAAAAACAATTTGTGCCTACTTTAGAAGCATTTTATGCCCAATAGTCAATTTTTAATTCACAAAAAAGGGCTAAATTGTTAGCCCTTTTTTTTATTCAAAAATATTTTTTATGCTTCAACTTTACCCAAATTTGGAAACTTTACCGATAAAATCGCTGTCACTGTTAGCACGGCGGCAATAAAGCCTAACGAGATAGCCATCGGCACATGGAACACATCAAGCAGTAGCATTTTGGCGCCAATAAACACCAAGATGACACTAAGCGCATAAGGCAATAAATGGAATTTATCCGCCAAACCCGATAACAAGAAGAACATCGCCCGCAGACCCAAAATAGCCAGCAAGTTTGCCGTTAAAACAATAAATGGGTCGGTAGTCACCGCAAAAATTGCAGGAATCGAATCCACCGCAAAAATCACATCCGACAATTCAACCAAGATAAGCACCACCGCTAATGGGGTAAAATATTTTACGCCATTTTTCACCAACACAAACCGCTCTTGACCTGACGCATCATGGCTGTTATCGCTGATTTTAAGATGTTTTTGTAAAAACTTATATAAGCCTGACTGCTTCGGGTCTGCTTGGTCGTCATGGTTTTGCCACATTTTCACCCCGGTGTAGAGCAAAAACGCACCAAAAATATATAAAATCCAGCTAAACTCCGTGACAAGCCAAGCCCCTGCAAAAATCATCACCGTACGCATGATGATGGCACCTAATACGCCATACAATAAGATTTTACGCTGCATCACTGGGTTTACCGCAAACGCCGCAAAAATCATTAACCATACAAAGACGTTATCAATGGCGAGCGATTTTTCCAGTAAATATCCTGTAAAAAACTCCCCTACTTTTTGAGTGGCGATAGCACTGCCAAAATTTTGTGATAGATACCACCATAGACCGCCTGCAAATAACACAGACACGCCCACCCAAATGGCACTCCAAATACCCGCCTGTTTCATCGAAACTGCTTCACCATTTTTTGGGGTTTTAAAGGTAAAAAAATCAACCAATAACAGTATCGCTACGATAGCAAAGAACACGGCATACAGCATGGGACTGCCAATGCTCATGGGTTCTGTCATTTGATTTACTGCTGCAAGTAACATTATCGCTCCTTAGTATGCATTTACAAACTATGGTTGGCAATAAGTCAAAGGATTTTGGAAAAATGCTAAGCACAAAAAAACCTTGACTCACACCGACCAAATATGTGGTTGTGTTAAGTCAAGGTCTGGCTTACTATTTGATAATTAGCTCAATATATGGCTAAAAAATAGCTGATTTACCGGTAAGCGGCTACTTACGTAATGACGATAAATCACAAACTGCTGAAGTGAGAAGTTACTCCCCTTGATAGCGATAATGTAGCAGATAAACGACGACTTATCAATTGAATTTATCAATCAGTAAGTTTTGAATTTATTGTTTATGTTAGCTAGCGTCTTTATGTTTAACAAGTTAATTAAATACTTTCCCCATACAGTTAGGATGGTAAACTAACAACCATGCGTAAAATTATTCATATCGATATGGATGCGTTCTTTGCCAGTGTTGAGCAACGGGATAATCCTGAGTTACAAGGTAAACCATTGGTGGTTGGCGGTGATCCCAATGGGCGCGGTGTCGTCGCAGCAGCAAGTTATGAGATACGCAAGTTTGGTGTACATTCTGCCATGTCATGCTATCGAGCCCGTCAACTATGCCCACAAGCAATTTTTGTCAAACCACGCTTTGAGGTGTATCGTGAAGTCAGTGAGCAAATTCGTGCCATCATGCACCAATATACGCCACTGGTCGAACCTTTATCACTGGATGAGGCGTATCTGGATGTGACCGATAGCCCGTATGAAAAAAATTCTGCGACAC
Organism: Moraxella sp. 179-F 1C4 NHS; assembly: GCF_045370505.1. Classification (NCBI taxonomy): domain Bacteria; kingdom Pseudomonadati; phylum Pseudomonadota; class Gammaproteobacteria; order Moraxellales; family Moraxellaceae; genus Moraxella; species Moraxella sp. 179-F 1C4 NHS. The sequence continues at coordinate 111,266 of NZ_JBIQEC010000005.1, forward strand.
TAATCGCCAATCGCATTCGCCAACAGATTTTGCGGCAAACGCAACTGACCGCTTCAGCCGGCGTGTCTTATAACAAAATGCTTGCCAAAATCGCGTCAGATTTAAATAAACCCAACGGTATTGCAGTTATCACACCTGAGCAAGGATTGGACTTTATCGCCAATTTACCGGTAAAAAAATTTCATGGGATTGGCAAAACCACCGTCAAAATGTTGCATGACATGGGTATATTTACAGGATTGGATTTACGCAATACCCCAGCGGATGTATTAAAACAACGCTTTGGCAAACGGGGTGATTTCTTTCACCAAATTGCCCACGGTATTGATAATCGAGAGGTTAAAGCTGAGCGCAACCATAAATCTGTCGGTTCTGAGACAACGTTTGTGCACAATACTATGGATGATAAAGTCATTGTGGCTGCCCTATATCGCGAAAATAGCCAAGCGTTTAAAGATTTACAAAAAAAGCAGCGTTACGCTCGCACCATCACCATTAAAATCAAATACAGCGATTTTAGTGTGATTACCCGCTCTCATAGTATTTCCTCCCACTTTGAACAAGAATCTGATGCCCATTATTGGATTCAATGGCTATATGACCATACCCCAAAACTTTTACCTGTACGTTTGGTTGGGGTGACTTATTCAAATTTGCTGCAAGCTGAAGCCTCACCACAGATGCCATTATTATAAGCCACTATAAGCCAAATTTTGCCAATATATTTTTGTATTTGACCGTTTAAATAATTTTTATGTAAATGCTAACAACAGTAAAACCCTGCTATATTGCAGGGTCTTACTTTATTGTTATCCTACTTAATTAAAATTAGATGAGCCTAACTTAACTTAACGATTGTTAGGTAAGCTGTGCTACGTTAATTTTGTTTGCTTCTTCAGTATACTCGCTCATACGGTCGAAGTTTAAGTATTTGTAGATATCGGCTGACATGCTGTTAAGCTTACCAGCATATTGTTGGTATTCTTCGTTGGTAGGAAGTCTACCAAGTACCGCCGCCACCGACGCCAACTCGGCAGAAGCCAAGTACACGTTGGCACCTTGACCTAAACGGTTCGGGAAGTTACGTGTCGAAGTTGATACGGCGGTTGATTTTGGTGCGATACGCGCTTGGTTACCCATACACAGTGAACAACCCGGCATTTCAGTCCGTGCGCCCGCTTGTGCATAGACATTGTATAGACCTTCATCCATCAATTGACGTGCATCCATTTTAGTGGGTGGTGCAATCCATAGACGTGTGCTTAAGCTACCCGCAGGTACTTCTTTTAACAACGCACCCGCTGCACGGAAGTGACCGATGTTGGTCATACATGAACCGATGAATACTTCATCAATCTTGTCGCCAGCAACGTCTGCCAAGGTTTTGGCGTCATCTGGGTCGTTTGGACAGCAAAGAATTGGTTCTTTGATGGCGCTCATATCGATAGTGATGTCAGCGGCATATTCTGCGTCTGCATCAGCACGTAATAATGTTGGGTTGGCAAGCCATGCCTCCATACCTTTGATACGGCGTGCAATCGTACGGGCATCGCCATAACCTTCAGAAATCATCCATTTGAGTAGGGTGATGTTTGACGTTAGGTATTCTTTTACTGATTCTTCAGACAAGGTGATAGTACAACCTGCGGCTGAACGTTCGGCAGAGGCATCTGACAATTCGAATGCTTGTTCAACGGTTAAGTCTTCTAAACCTTCGATTTCTAAAATACGGCCGTTAAATACGTTTTTCTTACCGGCTTTCTCAACGGTCAATAAACCTTCTTTGATGGCTTGGTAAGGAATCGCATGTACCAAGTCACGCAAGGTGATACCAGGCTGCATTTCACCGACAAAACGTACACGAACTGATTCTGGCATATCTAATGGCATCACACCGGTTGCTGCAGCAAACGCCACTAAACCTGAACCTGCTGGGAATGAAATACCCATTGGGAAGCGGGTATGTGAGTCACCACCTGTACCAACGGTATCAGGCAATAGCATACGGTTGAGCCATGAGTGAATAATACCATCACCTGGACGTAATGATACACCACCACGGTTCATGATGAAGTCAGGAAGTGTGTGCTGAGTTTCTACATCGATTGGTTTTGGATACGCTGCGGTATGACAGAATGACTGCATGACCAAATCTGCAGAGAAGCCTAGACAAGCCAAGTCTTTTAATTCGTCACGGGTCATTGGACCTGTGGTATCTTGCGAACCCACGGTTGTCATTTTTGGTTCACAGTAGGCACCAGGACGAATACCTTCTACGCCACAAGCTTTACCGACCATTTTTTGCGCTAAAGTATAGCCTTTACCAGTGTCTGCAGGTTGTTCTGGTTTTGCAAAAATGTCAGACGCGCCCAAACCTAGATATTCACGGGCTTTGTTGGTCAAGCCACGACCTACGATCAATGGAATACGACCACCGGCACGCACTTCATCGAGGAGCGTTGGTGATTTTAATTCAAAAGTTGCAAGCACTTCGTCAGAATCATGTTTGGTGATTTTGCCGTCATGTGGGTAGATATCAAATACATCACCCATGTTAAGTTTGCTAACATCCACTTCGATAGGTAATGAGCCCGCATCTTCCATGGTGTTGAAGAAAATCGGTGCGATTTTACCACCCAATACCAGACCGCCGGCACGTTTGTTTGGCACGCCTTGGATATCATCACCCATTAACCACAATACCGAGTTGGTCGCTGATTTACGGCTTGAACCGGTACCGACCACGTCACCCACGTATGCCAGTGGAATACCGTCTTTTTTCATCTCTTCGATTTGTTTCATCGGGCCAATCACGCCGTCTTGGTCTGGCACAATACCTTCACGCGCATTTTTTAGCATGGCTAATGCGTGCAGTGGGATGTCTGGACGTGACCATGCATCTTGTGCAGGTGACAAATCATCGGTATTGGTTTCACCGGTGACTTTGAAGGTTTTGTAAGTGGCTTTTTTTGGTACTTCTGGACGGCTGGTGAACCATTCGGCGTTTGCCCAAGATTGTAACACTTCTTTGGCTACTTCATTGCCCGCTTCCGCTTTTTCAGTGACATCATTAAAGGCATCAAATACCAGTAAGGTTTTTTTCAGCGCGTCGCCCGCAGCTTTCGCCAATTCTTTGTCGTCTAATGCTTGAATTAATGGTTCAACGTTGTAACCGCCTTGCATATGACCCAGTAACTCAATCGCTTTTAGTTTTGAAATCAGGGGAGAAGTGGTTTCGCCTTTAACGATGGCCGCTAGAAATGCCGCTTTAACATACGCTGCTTGGTCAACCCCAGGTGGAATACGGTTTTCTAATAAATCTACAAGTGTTTCTTCTTCACCCGCTGGTGGATTTTTTAATAGTTCAACCAAATCAGCCGTTTGCTGTTCGTTAAGTGGCTGTGGCACAATACCCTGTGCCGCACGATTTTCGACGTGTTTACGATAGTTCTCTAGCATGAATCGTCCTCATAGTCATGTAAGATTATTGTGTTAACCATGCGTCTGAAAGCCCTCTTCACAACACAGTTGAATTTTGAAATGGCTACTAGCCAGCATGGCTTTGGCTAAAAAATTTAACCCTTCTAATATACTTGAAATGTGATGAAATGTTAATGAGAAAATACGTTTTTGTTAACATAGCCATTATTTTTTAAAAAAATAGCCCAATAATTTTTAATAAATGCGTTTGAACCGATTGTCGCTTTTTTTACTAGGATGAAAATAACTTTGGCTCTGTACTTTAAACAACAAAGCTTATCCCAAAATAGTTTAAATTCGTCAGCATAGATTTCTGTTATAATAACCCCCTAAAATCTGCTAAATGAATTCAAGGATTAATCATAGCAATGACCGACACTGTACAAACTTTTGCCCCTTCAACGCCGCGCACCGATAGACCCATCACTCGTGACAAATCAAATTGCGACAAGCCAAAACGTCCTGAAGTGGGTGAAAAACTACGTGGCCATGATAAAGTTGCCCGTATTCCGATTAAAATCATCCCAACGGTAGAAACCCCAAAAAAACCTGACTGGATTCGCGTCAAGCTGTCATCGCCGAGTGAAGTGGCGCGCATCAAGTCAACCTTGCGTGAACAAAAGCTGTATACGGTGTGTGAAGAAGCGGCCTGCCCCAACCTACCCCAATGTTTTGGTGATGGCACCGCGACCTTTATGATTATGGGTGATATTTGTACCCGTCGCTGCCCATTTTGCGATGTGGCGCATGGTCGCCCCAATGCGCTCGATGAGCTTGAGCCGATTCACACCGCTGAGACCATTGCCGGTCTAGGATTAAAATATGCGGTGATTACCTCGGTTGACCGAGATGATTTGCGTGACGGCGGCGCGGAACATTTTGCCAATGTCATTAAACAATCTCGTCAGTTAAGCCCTAATTGTTTGATTGAGATTTTAGTCCCTGATTTTCGCGGCCGTGAGCAAGTGGCACTTGATATCTTAAGTGACACAGCGCCTGACGTATTTAACCATAATATCGAAACCGTGCCACGTTTGTATAAAGCGTTTCGCCCAGGGTCAGATTATCAGCATTCATTACAATTGTTAAAAGATTACAAAGCGCGTCGCCCGGATATCGTCACCAAATGTGGTTTTATGGTGGGTCTTGGCGAGACTGAAGAAGAGGTTTACGCCTTACTGGATGATTTAAAGGCGCATGATGTCGATTTAATTACCATCGGTCAATATTTGCAGCCAAGCAAATCGCACGCCCCAGTTGATAGATTTGTACATCCTGATGAATTCGACCGTTATACTGCACACGGTAAAAAATTGGGCTTTGCGAATATTTGGGCAGGCCCGATGGTGCGCTCAAGCTATTTTGCCGATCGTCAATATTATGGTGAGCCTTGCCCACGTCCTACCCGTGGTGCCAATCCGTTATCAGAAGCGGACATGAAAAAATCAGGCTGTTGATTTGTGAATTTGTGCGTTGATTTAAAGCCGTCATTAGACGGCTTTTTTATGCTACCCTAATTATAAAATAACTCACAGGAAATCTGCGATGAATAATAACTACACATTCTATTTGCCTAAGGTGACGCCTGTTGCTACGTTACTAATTGTACATGGCATGGCAGAACACCAAAGGCGGTACCAACCCTTTGCGCAATTCTTAGCAAATCATGATATTGCGGTGTTGACGTTTGACCATTTAGGTCATGGACAGCAAGCTTATGACAAGGGTTGCTTAGGCTATATGGGTAACCCCAATCCTGCTGAGTTGATGATTGACAATGTGATGGACCATGCGCAGCTAATCGCTGAAAAATACCCTAATATCCCCCATTTTATCTTGGGTCATAGTATGGGGTCATTTATCGTTCGCTGTATTTTGCAGCGCTATGGTGAGCGATTTGCGGGCGCAGTGATTATGGGTACCTCAGATTTTAATCCATTGGCAAACTTGTTTGTGCCTGTAACCAAAAACCTTAATCACTTTACCACGCGCCGCACCAATCCGGTATTGGATAAGATTTTAAACCAATTTAATAACCTACCCTTTAGAAAAGAACCCGATTTACAAGGGTTTAATTGGCTCAATTCAGATCCCAAGCAAGTAAAAGCCTATATTGATGACAAGCTTTGCGGCTTTCAGTTTACCAACAATGGCTATTTTGCCCTCATGTCGTTGATGCAAGCAGGCACCAATAAGCATTGGTATCAACAAGTACCCCGGCAGTTACCGCTGCTATTTGTCAGCGGAAAAGATGACCCCGTTGGGCAGATGGGAAAAGGCATTCCGCGTATTGTCAAACGTTTGCAAAAAAATAAGTTTGCCTCGGTTAGCATGCAGCAATATGAAGCGATGCGCCATGAAATTTTGCTAGAGCCTAATCACCAACAAGTTTATGACGATATTTTGGCTTGGCTCACTCACCATATCAATTAGCTTAAAACCCCTGAGCCTTATTAATGAGTCTGACTGTTCAGTGTTTAAGCAGCGTTTTATATCTGTCATGATGAATAGACTATTAGCCTTGCTTTGACACGCCAGTTGCTTGTTAGAAATATCGATGTGATGTATTGAAAGATTCGAAAAAACAACCATTTAATCTAAAGTTATTCATGAAGTTAAGTTATAGGAAATGTCATTGAGTACAACTGATAAAATTAAAGTACGTTTAGATAAATGGCTATGGGCAGCAAGGTTTTATAAAACTCGCACCCTAGCCAAGGAAGCGATTGAATCGGGACGTGTACACCATTTTGGCAATCGCGTCAAAGTCAGTAAAGAAATAGCGGTGGGTGATGAATTGACGATTCGTCAAGGGTCAGCCAATCATTACACCCAAAAGACGGTCAAGGTGCTAGCGCTGTCTGAAGTGCGCGGTAATGCCACTGCCGCCAGTGTGCTTTATCAAGAGACCGATGCCAGTATCAGTCAACGAGAATTTTTCACCGAACAAAAAAAACTTGCCAATCTTGCCCGCCCCGATCATCGCCCAAATAAAAAACAGCGTCGTCAGCTAAGCCGTTTTAGGGATATTAACCATTTTGGCAGTGATGAAGAAGGTTTTTAATTGGCTGTCATGGGGTCATAAAAATCCCGATTTTCCCTGTCATATTTCGTTATAATAAGCACTTTATCATTGCACTAGTCATTGCACTGGCGATGAGCAACTCTGCCAATTATTAACGATATTTTATGACCAATTTTTTTGAACCTAACCCTGTGCAGGCTAATGCTAGCTATGTGGATATTAGCGCATACAATACCATGGCATTAGCCTGTCAAGCCAAACAATTCATTCGCCTAACTGACCTGTCTGATATTGAGCCCACTTTTAAACAACTGGCAGCCCATCAACAAGCGTTTGTTGTGCTATCTAATGGCAGTAATATCATTTTGCCCGAAGTGTTGGACGCGGTTGTCGTGTCACCTAGTCTTAAAGGTAAAACCATCCTGTCTGAAGATAGCCAAACAATAACACTTGAGGTGATGGCTGGCGAGGATTGGCATACGCTCGTGGTAGACACGGTCAATCAAGGTTGGTATGGACTGGAAAATTTGGCGTTAATCCCAAGCTGGGTCGGTGGTAGTCCCGTACAAAACATCGGTGCGTATGGGGTACAAGCTGAAGATGTGATAGACAGCGTGAAAGCGTTTCACATACCGAGTTTAACGTGGCATCATTTAAGCAAAGCTGATTGCGAGTTTAGCTACCGTGACAGCCTGTTTAAACAGCAAGCAGGACAGTGGCTCATTACCAGCGTGATTTTTACCCTCAGTAAAATCGCCAAACCCAATACCCAGTATGGGGATGTGGCAAAAGTTGCACAGCACTATGCTAGCCTGGCGGGTCGTGATGAAGTCACACCCGTGGATACCATGAATGCCATCATCGACATTCGTCAAAGTAAACTGCCCGATACCAACGACTTGCCCAATTGTGGCAGCTTTTTTAAAAACCCAATCGTCGCCAAATCTCAAGTTGACCAGTTACTACAGAGCCATCCCAATCTGGTGCATTATCCTGTCAAAGATGCCCAAGGCAATTTGACCGATTACTGTAAAGTTGCAGCGGGCTGGCTTATTGACCAATCAGGGCTTAAAGGCAAAGGCATTGCCCCAATTTTAACGCATGTAAAACAAGCCCTAGTATTGACTAACCATGCGCCAAAAGTTGCAACGCAACGTGATGTTGCCAAAACTATGCAATTTATACAGAATACAGTGCTTGAGAAATTTGGGATAAAATTGGAAGCTGAACCGGTTTGGATTGAATCTGATGGTAGCATTCGCCAAACTCATTAACTACCTTGAGCGATTTTTTTCAATCATCAAACGGATTTTGACTGTTGTTGTATTGGTGGGGTGTTTGGTCACGCTCAGTTTTTTCACACCCCTTTTTTCTACCATTGTATTGTTTATCTTAGATTGCTATCGCCTGCCAGAATCGGCGGTAAGCGTCAATCCTGCAACGGCGATTGTGGTGTTAGGTGGCGGATTAACCAATAACCAGCAAAATGAGATTGTGATTAATCAATTTACCGAAAGTCGATTAATTAAAGCCAGTCAAGTTTATCAGCAGACTGACTTACCCATCATCGTCAGTGGTAAGGAGGCGCCATGGATGGCAAAGTGGCTGCAAAAAAAAGGTATTATGTGGGTCGTGGCAGAAAAAAATAGCTTTAATACCTGTCAAAATGCAAAATATACCGCAGAAATGGTCAATGTCAAACAGGTAATTTTGGTAACCGATGCGTATCACATGAACCGCTCACGCAGGCAGTTTGCCCTCAATGGTGTGGCTACCATTGCAAGTGTCGCGCCATTACCAAAGGCAAATGATTGGCAGCATTTTGATCAGAATCTGCAGCATTCAAGACGTGCCTTGTATGAATTGTTGGCATTCGCTCGCGATCTTGTTAAACCCCAATACGACTGCCAACCCACCAATAAATGAGTTATTTTTGAATTTCCACATTGGTATAGCCAGCTGATTGTAAGGCAGACTTGGCTTGTTCGGCACGACCGCCTCCACGACTATACACTTTAATAGTATCTGATTTTGCAATGCCTTGCGCCGTTATTTTGGCAAGTAATTCATTGTGTGGAATATTAATCGCACCCGTTGGATGATTCACAGAATACTCTTCTGGGGTACGTACATCAATGACCACTGTCGCAGCGTTTGCTGTTGGCATCAATAATGCGCCCACCATGACAGCCGCGCCTAAGGCAAGCAACTGTTTTTTTGAAAGCTTCAGGTTCTTTGAAAGCTTAAAGATTTTAGGCATCAACATCATAATTTCCTTGTAGAATTTTGAGTTTTAAAACCAAGTTAAACCTCAATGTTTAACCCACTATGATTATAGCATTCATTGTTCGCACTCAAATCACTGAGTTGCTTTGATTTGCAACCCATGTGTTTATTTTGTAAGCATACATTCGGCTATTGGATGACTCTTTGATTACTCATGAATTACTCAGGCCACGCTGCGACATTTTGCCGCATTTATTTATATCAAAATAAGCGTATAATAGTTTTTTTAACTTAATTCGTTTGTTTACGCCAAGTAATGGGGATGCACGATGCAAAGCATGTATTTTTTGATTCCTATTAGTCTAGTGCTATTTGTATTGGGTATTTTTGCGATTTATTACGCCATCAAATCACGCCAATTTGACGATTTGGACAATGAATCTCAGCGGGTCATTTTGGATGACAGACAATTTCGCCGCGAACAATTGGGGCAACATCCCGCTAAGCATTCATCTTCTCACCCCCCAAAAATACAAGACCCTACTGACGAGCAAAAATAACGCGTTGGTGTTATCTTTCTTCCTGCTGATTTCTTTCTATTGATTTATTTACTTTTTTTGAAAAATTTTTAGACTTTTTTGGAGCATTTTATGACCTGGGCATTATTTTTGGCAGCCTTTAGCATGGGATTGTTTGGCTCACCGCACTGTCTGGGGATGTGCGGTGGCATTGTGACGGCTTTTGGGCTGTCTATGCAGCATGTATCGGACAGCAAAAAAAATGGCTTGATTTTGACTTATCATTTGGGACGCCTCATCAGTTATGCCTTGCTTGGATTGATTGCCAGTCTTGTTGGTGTGGCAATCTTTCAGTCCATTATGAGTAACAGTGCGCCAAGAATTGTACTGGGTGCGGTCTTGGTGTTGATTGGGCTTGCGATGCTTGGGTTACCGCTTTTTAATCAGTTAGAAAAAGTAGGGATGCGCTTTTGGCAATCGCTCGCCCCGATACGCAAAAAAGTTTTTCCGATTGATAGCTTTGGTAAAGCCTTGGTTGCTGGCTTGCTTTGGGGATTTTTGCCGTGTGGATTGGTGTATGGTGCGCTCATGATGGCGATAGCTGGCAATAACATCGCTACAGGAGCGGCTCTGATGTTTGTATTTGGACTGGGTACGATGCCGATGTTGATTGCCACGCAAAAAACTGTGGGAATGCTACAGTCGAGTATTAAAAATTTTCGCCTTCGCCAAATTAATGGGGTGATTATGATGTTGTCTGGGCTTGCGGTGATTTTTATTCCGATGATGATGCACCATAATCATAATCATGGTTCACACAGTCATGCCAGTCATAGCATGAATGAGATGAGTATGAACCACGATATGTCGACAATGAATCATTCGGCGTCTAATCCTGCTTCTATGACAGCTTCGACTACCATGCCGACTAGTATGCCTATGAACCATAGTATGAGCCATAACATGAATCACGACATGCATAATATGGAGGATATGAACGATAAGCACCATGAGGTGGCGATGCCTGCCAGTACCAGTCATAATCACTAGTCACTAATCATTCATTTCTATTGCCCAAAAAAAACAAACCTCTTAATCGGTATATTAAGAGGTTATCGGTTGCGAATTTTTACGTTTTACGCTTAACTTATAATTTACATTTCTACCGCATCATCGCCTTCGTCAAGATAGATGATATCGGTTTCATATTCAAACGCTTCATTTAACATATCTAACATTTTTTACTCCTATCTTTCTTTATCCAATATCCCATAGTGGTGGATTTTTTATTCATTTTAAGGCTTTTGCCATTTTTTAGTTGTTTACTTACTATTTTACGTTATCAATGCAACTTCATAACGTTATGATATTTAACGTGAGTTTGATGACATTAGCATGAAATTCCTGTGACAGGAATATGAATTTACAAAAAATTACTTTTATTGAGGAATCCTCCCGTTACTGTGAAGGTTTGTCGGTGTCGCAAGTAGTTTTAGGCATGTTTTTGAGTCGCTGTTGCTGTTCTTCATAGGCTTGTTTTTGAACGCGGTAAATTTCATACACGCATAGTTCTTCGCAGCCGTTGTTGCAACATTCCCAATCTTCAGGATAAGTAGGTTCTTCAATCAGGCGCTCGCCATTAGGTAATTGATTTTCCATCATTTTATAAATCTTCTTTTTCGCTATAACACGCTTATGATGAGTCAATAATTATTTATTATCAGGTCATTATCACGCTTTTAAAGATAATTTCTCTATGAGATTTTTCACCGCGTCAATCCGTCCTTCTGCTGTAGCAAGGGCTTTGTCATCCATCATTTTTAGCCCTGTCGCGCCATTCATTTTAAATTTTTTCGGATTCGACTGAATAAGCCCAATAATGGTAATGGCTTCTACAGGGGTGCTGGGTGAAAACTCAAAGGTGACTTGCCGCTCATTGCCATCAATTTTGCTAATCTCCAGCGCTTCAGCCATTAAGCGGATTTGGTGAATGGCAAATAGATTTTTGGTCGGCTCGGGCAAACTGCCAAAACGGTCTAGCATTTCGCTGCGGATACTAATTAGGCTGTCATAGTCTTCAGCATTGGCGATTTTTTTATAAAACAATAGCCGCTGATGGACATCACCCAGATAATCTTCAGGGATGAGTGCCGACAAATGCAGATTAATGTCACTGGTTAGTGATAATGGGGTGTTCAAATCAGGTTGTTTACCTGCTTTGATGGCTTTGGTGGCACGGTTTAACATATCCATATACAGGTTAAAACCAACCGCTTGCATATTGCCGCTTTGGTTTTTGCCCAGCAGCTCGCCCGCCCCACGAATCTCAAGGTCTTCACTGGCAAGCATAAAGCCTGCCCCCAATGTATTGGCACGGCTAATGGCATCTAGGCGCTTTTGGGCGTCGCTGGTCAAGCCTTTAATAGACGGTACAAGCAGATAACAGTAAGCTTGGTGGTGACTACGCCCGACTCGACCCCGCAGTTGGTGAAGCTGGGCTAGCCCAAATTTATCGGCACGGTTGATGATAATGGTGTTGGCATTGGGGATATCAATGCCTGTTTCGATAATGGTGGTACACACCAGCACATTGTGTTTTTTGTGGTAAAACGATTGCATGATTTGCTCAAGCTCACGTTCTTTCATCTGACCGTGAGCCACTGCCACCCGAGATTCGGGCACAAGCTCTCGCACGGTTTCTGCCATGCGCTCAATGCTTGCCACATCGTTATGCAGTAAAAACACCTGTCCGCCACGCAATAATTCACGCAAAATCGCTTCTTTGAGTAAGTTATCAGACTTTTGCATGACAAAGGTTTTAATTGCCAACCGCCTTGCCGGGGGCGTGGCGATAATCGACATATTTCTCATACCCGATAACGCCATGTTCAGCGTGCGCGGTATGGGTGTTGCGGTCATCGATAGTACATCCACATCCGATTGCATGGCTTTGATACGCTCTTTATCTCGCACGCCAAAACGGTGTTCTTCATCGACAATCATCAGACCTAAGTTGGCAAACTTGACATCTTCTTGCAAAATACGGTGCGTACCGATGACGATATCAATTTTACCTTCGGCTAAGCCTTTGAGAATCGCATCGTGTTGTTTTTTGGTGCCAAACCGAGAAAGCGACTCAATACGAATCGGCCAATCGGCAAATCGATCCAAAAAGTTGTCTTCGTGTTGCCCAGCAAGCAGCGTCGTCGGTACTAGCACTGCCACTTGATACCCTGCTTGCACTGCAATAAAAGCGGCACGCATTGCCACTTCGGTTTTACCAAAACCGACATCACCGCACACCAGCCTGTCCATGGGTTTATTTTGCTTCATATCAAACTTAACCGCCTCAATAGCATTGGCTTGATCAGGCGTTTCTTCAAACGCAAATTGACTGGCAAATAAGTCATATTGGATTTGGTCAATTGGGAAGTTAATGCCCACTTTGGCATCACGGCGGGCTTGCACGTTGAGCAGTTCCGCCGCCACATCATGAATTTGGCTGAGTGCTTTGGCTTTGGCTTTATCCCATTTACCGCTACCTATGGTATGAAGCGGTGCGGTTGACGAGTCGCCACCCGCATAACGGCTGATAAGCTGCAGATTTGCCACAGGCACATACACACTGGCATCATCTGCATAGGTAAGATGGATGAATTCTTGCAGTTGTCTATCAATCTCAAGCGTAATCAAGCCTTGATAACGCCCAACACCAAAATCAATATGCACCACAGGGTCGCCGATGTTAAGCTCACTGACTGATTTAACCAAAAACTCATCAGATACATCGCTTTGGCGACGGCGGCGAGTCTGTAACACCTGCCGTCCAAACAACTGGGTTTCTGAGAGAATCGCAAACTTATCGGGAAGTAACGCGCCTCGTTCAATCGGTGCAATGGTCAAGGCAATCGCAGTACTATGTGCCTCATCCATGTTTGCAAGAAAATCGGTCAATCCTGAAACACTTTGTAAATTAAAGCGTTTTTGCAACAGCTCCGATAAAATCTCCCGGCGACCCGCAGTTTCGGCAACCAATAATATCGGTTTAGCAAACTGATCGCGAAATGCCATTAGTCTTTGCAGTGGCTCAGCAAGTTTATGGTCAACGGTTAAATCAGGGGGTGTGTCAACCAATGCATTGATTGCCCCAGCTTTGGTGTCATCAATTGGCTGTTCGCTGGTGATAATGCGAGGATATTGGGCAATTTTTTCGTTAAAGATATGTTCTGCTAGATACAAATCTTGCGGTGCCACAATCGGTTTTTCGATATCGTGCCTGCGGTCATTGTAGCGAGTTTGGATTTGTTGCCAAAAATTTTGGTAAGCCGTCTCTATTTGGTTATCGACGATAAACAAGCTATCTTTGGGCAAATAACTAAAAAAATCCGAGCCATTTTGCCAAGTATCCGTTTCAAAAAATAACGGCTGATAATACTCCACTCCCGCTGGTGCAATGCCGTTCATCACATCGTTAAACAGCTCAAAACGGCGGGCGGATGTGTTGGCAAAGGTGCTGGCAAAATTGGCGCGAAACGTTTCTTTACCCTCATCCAGGGGAAATTCTCGCGCCGGTAAAATTTGAAAACTGGTGATTTTACCGATAGTTTCACCCGATTTTTTTTGACTATTGATAAACTTGATATATTGATGAGGGTCACTGTCTTTTAATTCGTCCAAATCCGCTTGGGTCAAGCTACGCTGGGTTTGCGGGTTAAAAAAACGGATACTCTCAATCTCATCATCAAATAAATCAATGCGCACTGGAAACGGCTGACCAATGGCAAACAAGTCAATCACGCTGCCACGCACCGCAAATTCCCCGGGCTCAAAGACATTATCTACCGCATGATAGCCCGCGGTTGCCAGTTTTCGACGTTCGGTTGCCACATCAAAGGTGTCACCCACTGACAAATCAAAGTGTTGACCCAATAGCCATGATGCAGGGGCAACGCGGTGCATTAAGGTCTGCACCGAAATCAGTAAAATACCATCAGTTGGCATATGGGTAAGCAAATGAATCCGCTCAGAGACAATGTCATGGTGCGGTGACAACTCGTCATAGGTAAGCGTTTCCCAATCAGGAAACACATGGGCATCGACCCCACTAAATGCCAACTCTGTTTCAAGCTGATTGAGCTGATTTTGGTCACGGGTGACGACGACTTTAAGTCGGTTTTGCTGACCGCTATCGCTGCTAGTAAGGCTGGCAAGCCATAAGGCTTGCGTCATGCCTTGAAGGTTGCCCAGCCATTTTTTATCATGTTTAGCATTGTCAAACAAAGATTGGTTAAGGCGAAAGGAAAGATGAGACAGTGGGTGCGTAGCATTCGTCATTGTTATCGGTCTTTTGGTTATAAGTCTTTTGATTAAAAAAGGCAAAAAAGAATGACGTTATTGTGGGGGTTTTTGCCGAAAAATTAAAGCTAAAATAGCAGTGTTTTAGCAGACTTTTTGGCAATAACACTTTAACACTTTATCCCTGTAATGCAGCAATCTAGCTTCTTTTACCAAAGTGATATGCAAAAAAACACCGCCAATTTGACGGTGCTTTTTTGTCAAGTTGACGTTATTTTTTGAGCCATTTGGTGATTTGGGCTTTAACAAATTTGGGATTTGAGTTACCCCAGTTGGCGTAGATTTCGGTAAAGAGTGTACCTGTAATATCTTCGATTTCCGACTGGGTGATTTCGACATTGCCTTGTTTACCAAAGATAACCACCTCATCCCCTGCCTTGACATCGGGGTAATCGGTGACATCGACCATAGTGGTATTCATCGAGATTTTGCCCAATGCAGGGACTTTATGACCATTAATTAAGACATGACCTTTGTTGGTAAAGGCGCGACGGTAGCCGTCTGAATAACCGAATGGTAAGTTTGCCAAATAGCTATCTCGTGTCAAGGTATAAGTACGGTCATAGCCAACAGTTGAGCCTTTAGGATAGAAATTGACGCTAGCCACACGGCTTTTGAACGACATAATGTAGTTGAAATCTGGACGTTCATAGTAAGGCTCGCCAAACAAAATCCCTCCTGGACGCACCATATCAAACCAACCTTCTGGCACGTTCAGTGACACAAATGAGTTCGCCGCATGGATGGTGAGTTTTTTACGGTCGAGTTTGGCGGTTTTAATCAGCCAATCGGTGTTTTGTTTAAAACTAGCCAACCCTTTTTGTACATCGGCTTTATCTTCAACAGGAAAATGGGTCATGATACCGACGATGTGGAGATTTTTAAGCTTGGTAATTGCCAAAGCGTCTTGTCTAGATTTCTCAATGCTCAAATCTAAGCCGTTACGGTCCATGCCACCGTCGTTGAGTGCCATATGAAAATTAATGACCACGCCCGCTGCTCGTGCGATATCACTGGCAGTTTGGGCTTGTTTAAGGGTACCAAATAACTCTTCGACATTGTATTTTAAGCCGTCTTCAATTTCTTGGTTGGTCGCCGTACGCACCCGCATCACTCGTCCTTTGTAGCCGTGTTTGCGGGCGATACGGGCTTCCTCGTTACTGGCAATGCCGATACAAGGCACTTGATGTGCAATCACGGTAGGCATCAAATTATCAATGCCAAAGCCATAAGCATCGGCTTTTAAAATCGCACAGATTTGGGATTTACCGCCTAAATGCGCGCGCATCGCTTCAATATTATGCCCGTACGCCTCAGTATCTATTTCAAGCCAAGCATTGGTATTGGCAAGATTAACGATATGAGGATTATCTCCAGCATACGTTAGCGCGGGCGCGGCTTGCGCGGGCGCAGCGTGATACATAACGGTGGCGATGGCAAGCGATAGCAGAGTTTGATGTAGTTTCATAATAATTCCCAAAATGATATGACAATAAAAAATCAGAAAAAGTACGCGCTTTCATGCGCTGATGTTACCGCAGTCAAGCTATATAATCAGTTAATATATCAACAATTGATACGGTTTTTTAACCAACCTAGGTTGCTTTTTAGTTTAGTAGCTTAACTTAGCTCATTAAAGCAACGATGTCGTACTCACAATCATGCCATTATTATCCGCATACACATACATGCCAGAGTTGATAGTTAGACCGCCAAAGCTGATTTCGATATCCGTCTCGCCCACACCCTTGCGATTAGATTTGCGGGGAATGGCGCCGAGCGCTTGTACGCCAATTGGCATTTTGCCCATATCATCTACATCTCGCACACAGCCATAAACAATCACGCCAGCCCAGCCATTATCAACCGCACTTTGTGCAATCATATCACCCAGCAAGGCACAGCGCATTGATGCTCCACCGTCTACCACCAAAACTTTGCCATTGCCTTTCTCATCTTTGCCATACGTGGCTAACAGCTCTTTAACACGGCTATTGTCTTCAAAGCATTTGACGGTTACCACTTCACCGCCAAATTTTGTGTTACCGCCATAGCTAAAAAAGCGTTTGCCTTCCATGTTGGGTGCACAAACCTGACATTCTGGATTATCATCTAATAAATCGCAGGTAATAAAATTTTGTAACGTCATGTCGCTCATCATGGCTCCTTAAGTCAATCGTTTTTTGGGAAGGTTAGTTTCTAAACCGCGTCATCGCTAGCATTTCGCCATTGCTAATGATTTGGGTTTTCTTGGCGGTATCGACGCTATTAGCACATTTTTCATAGGTATGTTTGATGTGCCAATTGTTGCTCACCAGCGCCATTGCCATCGCTACCCTATCGGCTTCTATGGGACGGACAGGCAGTTTTTTAGGCACAATAGGTTTGATGAGTTTATACGCCGTCTGCGCGATGGTTTCAAGTTTACGGTCATCGTGTTTGCCAAGCAGCAAAGAGGGACGAAAAATTGCCAATTCTTGAAAGCCTAAATTACCAATCGCCGTCTCAAGCTCACCTTTGACACGGTTATAAAAAAAGCGACTGTCGGCATTGGCGCCCATTGCCGATAACAAAAAAAACCGCTCTACGCCTTTTTGTTTGCAAGCTTTTGCAAATTCGACATTATAGGTAAAGTCGATTTGTCGAAAAGCCGCTTCACTACCCGCTTCCTTAATGGTGGTACCCAGACAGCTAAAAGCATCGGTGTCTTTACCAATCGACAGCGCAGACACAAATTCATGCATTTGATTAAAATCTTTAAGCTGGTAAAAATGCATCGAATCACTCAACCCTTTTGGCTGAGAGCGCGCAATGATAATGACTTTTTGATAGAGACTGCCAAGCTGAGTGAGTAATGAATTGCCTACCAACCCGGTTGCACCGATAATTAATGCTGTGCGCTGCATAAAACAATGACCTCAGTATGAATATTTTATGAGTTTTTAATGTCATTTTATTTAATCACAGATAATCAAAACTTTCACCTACAAATACGTTTTTTTCAGCGTTGGTGGGCATTGCGCGATGGTTTTTTGGTCAACAGACGAAATACGCTGAATAATCTGCCGAATAAGTTGTCATTGTAGCGTGAGTTTGCTAAAATAGCGGGCTTTAAATCCGCTTGATATCGTTAATTGTGTTTCCGTGTCTAGTGATTCAAGGATTCAAGCAACCCTAACTACCCGTGTCTGTAATAAGCGAATGGCTGCTCACTTACTAACAGATCGATTTATATTGCAAATCCAAGGAGATTTACGTGGCAAATTCTGCACAAGCTCGCAAACGCGCTCGTCAAAACGTTAAACGTCGTCAATTAAAAGCATCACAACGTTCTATGGTTCGTACTTTCATCAAACATGTGGTAAAAGCCGTTGAAGATAAAAACTACGAAGCAGCGACTGAAGCTTACAAAAAAGCAGTTCCAGTGATTGACCGTATTGCTGACAAAGGCGTGATTCACAAAAACAAAGCAGCACGTCATAAAAGCCGCTTAAACAAAGCAATTAAAGCCCTTAAAACTGCTTAATTGTTTGTTTAAAACTTAAAAAGCCAATTCATATTGAATTGGCTTTTTTATTGAGACTGATTTAGCTATAAAATTGATTTAGTTATAAAAAAAAGCTGAAATCAAAATTTCAGCTTTTTATTTAGCTTACCTAATATTAATTTTCTTAAAAACCCATTGACGCTTTTAATCATGGTTTTAATTATGCTTTTAACTCGGCAAGGACTTGTTCACTGACTTTATCAATCGCTTGTGTACCATCAAATTTAGCATAGCGCGGCGCATTTTGACCTGATTTTGCCAAGTCTTGATAAAAACCAACCAAAGCTTCTGTTTGGTTATGATAAGTCGCTAAACGATCGCGGATGGTATCTTCTTTATCGTCATCACGCTGAACCAAGTCTTCACCGGTTTCGTCATCTTTACCTTCCACTTTGGGTGGATTATAGACCACATGGTACACGCGACCTGAAGCAGGATGAGAGCGACGACCTGACAAACGAGACACGATGTCTTCATCAGGTACGGCAATTTCTACCACGTTATCGATGTGTACGCCTGCATCCGCTAACGCTTGCGCTTGTGGAATGGTACGCGGAAAGCCATCAAAAATACAGCCGTTGGCACAATCTGGCTGCGCAATACGGGCTTTAACTAGGTTGATAATTAAATCATCTGAGACAAGTCCGCCGGCATCCATGATACTTTTGGCTTGTTTGCCAAGCTCAGTACCTTCTTTGATAGCGGCACGTAGCATATCACCTGTTGAGATTTGTGGAATATTAAATTCCTTGGTGATGATTTGTGCTTGGGTACCCTTACCAGCGCCAGGTGGCCCTAAAAGAATAATACGCTTCATAAACCTATTCCTTAAGTCGAAATTATTAAAATCGCCCTATCTCATTACTGCAATAGCAAAAAAGACCCACAAATGGTGTGTTCGAATAACTAACAGTTTTGAAATACTGGGTTAACAATACTCGTTAACCGCTAAAATCTCAAGCAATTTTTGCAAAATAATTTAAATTGATAGGGGTATTAAAAATAAAAATGTGGCAAGATTTAATTCACTTCCTAATCAATTAAGCCCCTATTCAATCGAGAGATTTTTCATAACCATTTAAGGCACGATTTTATCAATCAATACCGTTGTCGAGTCAGCCGTTTTCTCTAGCGGTACGGGGTTACTCGTCAAGTCGCCACTTTGCGGCATGGCGTCACCTGAAGCACTAACACGGGCAGTAATCACCAATGGCTCATTCGTGCTAATCGCCGAACTTAAGGTCATGGTCGGCATGATGCTATCGTTATCGCTGATATTGATTGCCATACCATTGATGGTTAAGCTATCTGCTGACAGTTTTTTGGCAGCAACAGGGGGACCACCTGCCATCTTGCGCACATTAACAAATAAGCTTTCGCCTTTTTTCACCCGCCCTAATATCTCAGGGGTGACTTTGACATTGACTGTAATCGCCTGTTCGCCTTGGGCTTCACGCTGATTGATAGTCTGCTCAAGTTCAGATAGGCTGCTTAAGGCTTGGGTATGATCGCCAGGACGCGCTTGGATTTCGGTGCGTAGCAGTTCTACCCATTTTCGAGACTGCGCGTAATTGCCCGCTCGCATTTCACCCATTGCCATCAGCATCTGTGCGCCTTGGTGTTTGGGACTTTTGGCTAGAATATGCTCAACCACTTGACGGGTTTTGTCATCCATTACCCCGCCTTGGGTAAAAAAGCTAGTTTGCGCGTAGGTAATGGCGATTTTTTCATCATCAGGATTGAGACGATACGCCCTTGCCAAAGCTTCAATTGCTTGCTCGGGTGCTTGCAAGGCTACAAACACTTCAGAGAGACGAAACCAACGTAGCGGATCGGTGGCATGATGATGCACGTTGGTTTGCATGGCACTAATCAGTCCCACACTGTCTTTGGTTGCCCATTCTGGCGGGGTATCGATTTTTGCGGTCAGCAAATCATCCGCCACTTTTCCCAAGCGATTTTGTGCATCCCATAATTGATAGACGGGCGTGCGATCGCCAATCATCACATAAGCCATCACAGATAATAGCGGAATCCAGATGATAACTATCAGACGGCTTTTCCAATTGGGGGTAAAATGGCTGGTATCTTGATTGTCACTGATGTCTAGTAATTGACGCTCTAACGCCAGTTTTTGGGTTTGATAAGTCGCCTCATCGATTTGACCCTCGTCAAAATCGGCATCAAGTTCTACCAACCGTTGTTTAAATACTTCAATATTGAGCGTTAGTAACTGATTATCAGCGCGATTGGCGATGGCATGATGGTCTTGGGTTTGCAACCAAGGTAACAGAATAAATACCGCAAGCGTGATAGCAAACAAAAGTGCGACAATGATAAAAATAATTAGCGTTGACATTAATTTTCCTTACCGACTGCTTGATTGATTTCACTAGTTTTAGCATTGGCAGCGTTATCATTGGCGTTTAACAAATCTTGTAATCGCTGTTGTTCGGCGGCTGAGAGTGGCGCATAACCCTCTTCTATGGGATTGGCGATGACAGCGGCACGTTTTGACGAATTACGGTTACGAATAAACCAAGCCAGCATCACAAACACCAACAACACAGGCGGAAAAAACCATAAAATCCAGGTGGATGGGCGCACAGGTGGTTTGTAGCTAATAAAGTCACCGTAGCGCTCATTCATATACTGGCGAATTTCGGCGTCGGAACGACCGTCTTTGACCATGTCATAAGTCTTTTGTTTTAAATCTTGTGCAATTGGCGCATCGGAACCTGCCAAGTTTTGATTTTGACATTTTGGACAACGAAACTCTTCAATGAGCGCACGATACTGGGCTTCTTGGCGCGGGTTGTCAAATTGGTAGGTATCAATATTTGCCCAAGCCGATATGGATAACCCTGCGACTAACAATACCATAGCCATCGCCCTGACTATCAAATGAAGAGTTTTTGAAAATGTGATACTCATTGGCACACCTCACGGATTTTAGCATCGGCGGCTTGTTCACGCAGCGCAGTCATACAAGGCAATACTTGCTTATTGTAGCGATCTTCGTTGATTTCACCCAAGATATGCTGGCGCACATTGCCTTTGCCATCAACCACAAACGACTCTGGCACACCCGTCAGACCCAAATCAATGCCAAAATTCCCTTCTTTGTCTTGCACATTGAGGGTAAATGGGTCTTCATGGGTGTTGAGATAATCAAGCGCGTCTTTGGTTTCATCTTTATAATTGACTCCAACAATCGGTACGCCTGTCTTTGACATTTGCAGTAAAAACGGGTGTTCAACTTTACAAGTCACGCACCAAGACGCCCATACATTGAGTAAAAATGGCTGTTTGGGTAGCTGTGCTTGGGTAATCATTTGTGACGGGTTACCCAAAGACGGTAAGCTAAAACTTGGCAAAGCGCGATTGAGCGAGGTATTGGTTACTACGGTGGTATCTTTGCCCAACCGCGTATAAAACAGCGCAATGATAATCAAAAAAAGCACCAAAGGAATTAAAAACCAAAGTTGTCTTTTACGCATTGCCATGAGTACTCTCCTGACCTAACTCACTGTCATTTTTTACTAACACGGGGGCGTTTGCCGCTGCTGTGTTAATCGCTGCTAAATTCTCCGACTTATTATCATTCATATCAGCAAGTCTCGGCAGTTTACGATAACGTTTATCAAACATACTTAAAATCGCACCGAGCGCCAGCACAAAACCGCCCCACCACACCCAGCGTACGCCAGGTTTGATATAGATACGCACCGCCCATTTATCGGCAGTCGCTTCCGTTTGATTCACCCCTAAAATCGGCTCACCCATTGCCATGTAGATATCTCTTAATGGGTTGTACTGGATAGAAGCTTCGGTCATGGGCATTTGACTGACCACATAATGGCGTTTTTCTGGATAAAGGGTCGCGACCACTTGGTTGTTTTTACGAACACTGACCACCGCTTGGGTGGCATCAAAGTTGGCGCCGCGAATTTTTTTTAGCTCATCCATGGTGAACTGGTAGCCCTGTACTTCAACCGATTGGTTTTTTTGCATGGCAATATCTTTTTCGATACTTAGGCTTGTGGTAATGGCAATGCCCATCACGGATAGCAAAATACCCAAATGCGCCAGCTGCATTCCCCAATAGCCCATGTGCAGACGTTTCAGCCCAGCGCCCAGCGAGCGAGCATTACGGGTTTTGTCTTTGATATCAATCACCATCCATACCAACACCCATAAACACAATGCCGCTGACATAAATATGTTGATGTTAATGTTACTGGCCAAGAAATAGCTTAAAACCCCGGCTAACACAAAACAGCTGGCTAAAATCGCTAGACCTGTACCTAACAATGGACGGGTGTCTTTTTTCCAACGGCTGACAGGTCCAATGGCTAAAAATAACAACAACAACCAAGTTAATGGCACAAATAACGCATTAAAGTAAGGCGCACCGACCGATACTTGACCCAGTTTTAACGCATCCGCCAGCATTGGGTAAAGTGTGCCAATCACCACCACGATGGTTGCGACTAATATAATAATGTTATTGATGACCAATAATGTCTCACGAGATTTAAGCTGATAATGGCTTTCTTGGGTTAAACGCCAACCGCGCCACGCAAACATCGCCAGACCGCCACCGATGACCACGCCCAAAATCACCAAGATAAACAGACCGCGGGTGGGATCTGCGGCAAATGAGTGAACCGAGGTAATGACCCCCGAACGTACCAAAAACGTACCCAATAAACTCAAGGCAAAAGTGAAAATCGCCAACATAATCGTCCAAGCTTTGAACACGCCGCGCTTTTCGGTAACTGCCAATGAGTGTAATAATGCGACCCCACCGAGCCAAGGCATAAACGACGCGTTTTCCACAGGATCCCAAAACCACCAGCCGCCCCAACCAAGTTCGTTGTATGCCCACATTGAGCCAAACACGATCCCTAAGGTCAAACAACACCAAGCCGCTAGTGTCCAAGGACGCGACCAACGCGTCCACACCGCATCTAACCGACCTGCCCATAATGCTGCCATGGCAAAAGCAAACGGTACCACCGCGCCCACATAGCCCATATATAGCATCGGTGGATGAAAAATTAATCCAGGGTCTTGCAGTAGTGGATTCAAATCTTTGCCATCCACTGGGATGCTGGGTAGACTGCGATTAAAAGGTGACGACACAAAAATCACCATGCTTAGCATCATCATTTGCACAAAGGCTATAATCACCAACACGCGTGCGCGCATGGCAAGCGGCAAGCTTCGACTAAAAACGGCCACCGCCGCGCCCCAAGTCGCCAAAATGGTGACCCACAATAACAGTGAGCCTTCATGCCCGCCCCACGTGGCGGATAGGCGATAGTACCAAGGCAGCAAAGAATTTGACTGATTGGCGACATAAATCAACGTAAAATCATTGGCATAAAACCCATACATCAGGCACAAAAATGACGTACCGGTTGCCAAAAACTGAGCAATGGCAAGACTTCCCGCCAGTCGTTGCCAAGCAGGTTGGTGTTTGAACACCCCCACTGCTGGCAAAATAACCTGTAAAATGGCAATCACCAAGGCTGAAATAAGCGCAAAATAGCCCAATTCAGTAATTAACATACCCACTGCTCCTATCGCTGTAGTGGTTATCACACTGTAGAATTTTCACCAAAAAAATGGGTAAAACTAATAAAACACTAATATCAAATGTATCCAGCCCGCCAAAAACCCTGTCACACCGCCCAAAATAATCAGTGTTAATTCATCTTCACGAAAGGCAGGACGCAACAGATTTTGAAATTCATTGGGCGTCAATGCGCGAATACGGTCTCGAAACAGCCCAAAGATTTTTTCTGCGCGGCTAAGGTTTAGCTCAGGATTACTCATCGGCACCATAGTCGCTGCAATTGACTTATCAATAATCACGTGTCTGAGCTGACCAAACTCTTTACGACCCAAACCAAATTTCAAGCTTGTTTGAATCACCTGTGATTCCAACATTGGGTTTAGGTGTTTTTTAATCAGCTCACGCGTTTGCATCGCACGGCTGCCATACATCATTTCATGCATGATGTTTTTGAGCGTGACCAAATCTTTGACCACAATCTCAGCAAACACCTCAGAGACCTCAGGTTGGCGTTTCATAAAACCACCTTGCCAGTTAAATTGTCCCATGTGTGGTTTTTCAAAGCGAATAAATGGCAGCGATTTGCTAAAACTAAAAAATTTGGGATAGCGATAATAATGCGGCTCAATCGGATTAAACACCATCCAAATGGCAATCCAGTTGGTCAATAGCCCCCAAATCGCGGCAAAAAATGGCACCGTCCAATGCTGCGGCACAAACCAAAAAATCGCCATCTGCAAAATACCAAATACAAACCCAATCAGCGCACTGATATGCCAAATAAAATTAATCTCTTTTTGACCTACTTTGAGAAACATCCGCACCATCAGCGCACGGTCGCTTTCCATCTTGTTGACAATCATCTCGCGCATATCAACCAAGTTTTCGACATTGTAGGTCAAGTCGAGCACCAGATTTTTCAGGATAGCTGGCAATTGCTCGTGTCCATAGGCATAGATACGGCGTTTGACAGCAAAAGGCAGATTCGCCCACAGCGTTGCCGAGCGCTCATTCATAATTTCATCAATCAGCAAATCCAAGTTTTGGTTCATGGTTTGGCTGATAAAATCTGCCACTTCTTCAGGGTGCATGGCTTGGAAAAACTCATCGAGTGAGCCAAGCTTGGATAAAGTTTGGTCAACAATAATCCCGGAGATTTTACCCGCTTTGCGTGGCACAATGCCCTGCCAGCCGATACCGCCGCCTGGGAAACCTTGAATCTTAATGCCCCAAAAATGAATGGGATAAAATAGCATCTTGAGCGCCATCCATACATGCGCCCAAGTCACGACTGCTGTCACAAATGGAATGGTCAGCATGGCGAAAAATTGCGGATGGGTTGCAAGCTTGTGCCAAATTTCTGCAAACATATCAAAAAAGCTCACATAGTGAAAAAGCTAAAATCAAAGGACCATAAAACCGAGATGACATTACAAGGTTTGCTTGACAACGTCTATAGTATGGGTGCGTGAATATGGGTGCGTTCAAACCGCTAGATTTTAGCACAGAAAGATACATTTTACCTGAATAAGTTGTATTTTTAGCGGTTTTGAGTCCGTATGTTATCATCCATATTGCCGTCAATGGTGCTATCATAATTTGATACACTTGTTTTGACAGCAGCCGTTAGTTATTTGCGATTTTGACAGGATTTGGGCATGCTTATTTACCACATTTTATGCTAGTATATCGCTCTTAAATTTTGACTTAAGCCATCAGATTTAAGCCACCCATACTTAAGCCACCCATATAGGAGCTTAGTAGCTGGGTGATATCCCTATATTTGCATTAAGCTAAACATTCATCGCACCGCGACCCTTTTTAAAACCGTTCTAATTGCTGTTACCCGCTTATGAAACCACCCCATTCTTCAGATATGCAACGTGAAAATCTCATCTTTCGCCGCCGGGTAATTTTGGCATCGGTGTTTGTGTTTTTGGGCTTGGTTGGCTTGATTGTACGCTATGCTTATCTACAAATTTATACCCACGACCAGTACGTCACCCAGTCTGACAATAATCGTATCAAGCTGGTTTCTGCGCCGCCCAGTCGCGGCTATATTTATGACCGTAACGGCGTGATTTTGGCGGATAACCAGCCTGTTTTTACCGCTGTTATCAGTCCTGATGAAATTGACAATCCTGACAATACCTTGGCACTACTCACCCCGATTTTTCAGTTGACACCTGAAGAAATCAGTGAAGCTTCAAAAGCCCTTAAAAAAAGTAAAAATGAACCTGTCACCATTAAAATTGGACTTACCGAACAGCAAGTTGCCCAGTTTAGTGAACGCAAACCGTTTTTTAAAGGCGTGACGATTCAAAGTAAACTCACGCGCACCTATCCCTACAGTGACTTATTTGCCCATGTGATTGGCTATGTTGGGCGTATCAGCGACAACGATAGTAAAAAGTTGGATAAAAAGCTGTATGCAGGCACCGATTTGATAGGTAAAACAGGGATTGAAAAATATTACGAGTCGCTGCTACTGGGCAAACCTGGTTATCAATCAATTGAAACCAATGCCTATGGCGATATCATCAAAAAACTCGATACCAAACCGCCCATTCCCGGTAATGATATTTATCTAAGCCTTGATTATGGCTTACAAAAATTGACCAGCGATTTGTTAAATGGTAAACGCGGCGCAGCGGTGGCTATTGACCCCAACACTGGCGAAATTTTAGCCTTTGTCAGCAACCCAAGTTTTGACCCCAATCCCTTTATCACTGGAATTAGTAGCAGAGAATACAAGGCACTGCAACAAGACCCCGACATGCCACTGTACAACCGTGCGCTACAAGGGCAATACCCCCCGGGTTCTTCTATCAAACCGATTGAGGGTTTGGCAGGGATTCATTACGGAATAATGGGATGGGACAGTAGTATTTATGATCCGGGTTATTTTAGTCTGCCTGGCGATAGCCATAAATTTCGTGACTGGAAAAAATCGGGTCATGGTAACGTCAATTTGCATAAATCCGTGGTCGAATCTGTCGATACCTACTACTACAAGCTGTCTTATCAACTGGGTATTGACCGGCTTCATGATTGGATGACGCGTTTTAATTTTGGTAGTAAAACAGGGATTGATTTGCCGGGAGAAAAAACCGGGGTCTACCCTTCTACTGAGTGGAAAATGAAAACCTATAAAAAAGCCTGGTTGCCTGGGGAAACCATTTCTGTGAGTATCGGGCAAGGGTATTTTTTGGCGACACCCTTACAGATTGCCAACGGTATCGCCATGCTAGCCGGTGATGGACAGCATTTAACCCCCCATCTGCTCAAAAAATCCACCGGTGCCGAACATGTCACCCCTATTGAAAAGCCCGATGGTAAAATTCAATACAACGGTAACCCCAATGATTGGCAGCGTATGCACCTAGCCATGGAAGATGTGGTCAAAAAAGGCACAGCGCATAATATTTATACGCCAACTTATCGCATCGCTGGCAAAACAGGCACAGCGCAGGTCAAATCTATCGCACAAGGTAAACGCTATAACGAAGCCGCGCTTGACTCGCGTCACTGGGATCATGGCTGGTTTGTTGGTTTTGCCCCGGTAGAAAACCCGCAAATTGCCATTGCCGTTATCGTAGAAAATGGGCGCCATGGTGGCTGGGTAGCGCCAATTGTGCGTAAAATGATGGATTACTGGCTCATTGATAAAATCAAAAAACCGATTGTGCCACCGTCGCCTGAAGAACTTGTCAAAATCAATGCCGAAAAACAAGCCGCCAAATTGCAACGGGCAGCGTTAGTTTTGTCGGGTAAACCTATTATCGCAAAACCCAATACCGCCAAACTCACTGCAGTGGGTGGCGCTGACTAACGTAATGTAGATGTCCAAACTATGATGTCCGAACCATGATGTCCAAAATTAGCAAACGAGCCAATAAAGCCACCAAATCCCCCTCTATTTCTCACGTCCGTATCATCGGCGGCGAGTATCGGCGGCGTTTGGTAGCGTTTATCGATGCCGATGGGTTGCGGCCGACCCCTGACCGTGTCCGAGAGACGCTATTTAACTGGCTTGCCGATGATTTAGTCAATGCCAAGGTACTAGATTGCTGTGCGGGTAGTGGGGTGCTCGGTTTTGAAGCCTTATCGAGAGGTGCCAAGCAGTTAACTTCTATCGAGCCTAACCATGAGCAATTTAGGCAAATTAAAGCCACCCAAGCCATGTTAGGTATTGCTGATACAAAAATTGTGACAATGGAAGCTACGATACAACATGCCTTAACACAATTGGCAAACACTGAGCCGTTTGATGTGGTGTTTATCGACCCGCCTTATCAACTAGCGTTATGGGATACAATTTTGCATGGGTTAATAAACCATCAGTTAATCCATCCGCAGACATTACTGTATATCGAAAGCGATCAAGATCATAGCCACCTGTTAGAATCTTTTACCGCGTCACTTGAGCCACTTAAATATAAAAAAATGGGGCAAATTTTTGCCGGCATTTACCAGCCCAAAGCGCTTTAATTTAAAGCATTTTAATTCAAAGCCCTTGAACTTAGGCATTAAAAAACCGATAGGCATTAAAAAACCGACTGGATTAACCCAGTCGGTAAAATCAATAACTATTCACGTCTAATAGCAAACCCACTATTAGCTTTTAATGCATATACCCACTTGTACGGCAGAAGCTGACGGACATAAATATTTTGATGACTGTCCTTTTAAGTTGTTGGCTTCATACAGATAACTGACCCCAACCACCATCAAAAATGTCACCACGAGCGCTAACATAATCACCAGCACAACACTATGAATGTTGATTTTGGATTGATGGCGCGTCACTTCTACACTATCATCGGCATCTTTATCGTTCGTATTGTTAGCTTGATGGATCATAAATTGTGTCCTAAAAAATTTGAAATTTAACCGATTAAATTTCATTGTGTTACTTTTTTTAGCAAACAACCATGGGCTAAAGCTATGGGTTGTATTGCCACAAAAGCTATGTACATATGTACAAAGGTCATCAAACATTACATTTATCTTACATTGATTACATTCTACAATGTATTTGTTACTAAATTATAACAATAATAAAAAATTACACAATTGTTTTATCAGAAAAATTCCTATTTGGTCATTTTTTTGCGATAAATGGTATAGTGTCATCAAACTTTTGAAAAAATATTCATCCAAACTGGTTAATAATCAATTATCTAGCTAGAATTAATTAGCTAGTTAGTTAATCCCATCCACCCCATTTTTCTGTAAGACTGAAAATAATAATGAAAAAAAATACACACAAGCAATGGCAAGCGCTGTTATCTGCCAAACCTATCTATCATGGCAATCAGTTCACCCAATCCAAGACGTCAAGGACGGCATTTCATAAGGACTATGACAGGCTGGTTTTTTCGCAATCTTTTCGCCAATTGAATCAAAAAACCCAAGTGCATCCGTTAACCCATGAGATGGGTATTCATACCCGCTTAACCCATTCGCTTGAAGTGTCTTGTATTGGTCGCTCGCTAGGGATGATGAGCGCGGAGAAACTCGGTAATGACTTGCCAAGCGGCTTTACGATTTCGGACATGGGAGTCATTGTGCAGGCAGCTTGTTTGGCACATGACATCGGTAATCCCCCGTTTGGGCATACGGGTGAACAGGCGATTCGAGATTGGTTTTTTCAGCCTGCCCAGCGCCAGTATCTAAGGCGGCTTACCCCACGCCAGCAAATAGATTTATTAGCGTATGAAGGCAATGCGCAAGGCTTTCGACTGCTGACTCGTAACGAGCATCATCCCGATGAAGGTGGCATGCGCCTGACAGCGGCGACACTGGGCGCTTTTATGAAATACCCTTATCTTTCCACCCCTATCAACCCAGTCAGTGACAGTGACTCACTGCCCTCGCCGCTGACGCTCAAGAAATTTGGCTGTTTTGAAAGTGAAGCGCCGTTTTTGCATGATTTGGCGGCGCAGCTGCGACTACCCAAGACCCAAAGAGGTTATGCGCGTCATCCATTGGCTTATTTGCTAGAAGCCGCCGATGACATTTGTTATGCGCTGATTGATTTGGAAGATGGGATTTTACTGGGTATGTTAGCGTATCATGAAGTTGAGCCACTGCTGCTCAAACTCGTCGGTAAACGGCTTGGCGTACCATCTGAAGTCACGACCAATGCGCCTATCAGCCAAAAATTAGCCGCACTACGGGGACGAGCAATGCGGCGATTGGTAGACAAAGTCACTGATGCCTTTGTTGCCAACCAAGCTGCTTTATTGGCAGGTGAGCTGACGGGCAGCTTATTTGACTACTGCCCGAATAATGTACGCAGTAGTATCAGTGAAGCCAAAAGCCTAGCCCATACCCGTATTTTTCAACATCCAAGCAAAGTACGGGTTGAAATCATGTCAAACCGCTGTTTACATACGCTACTTGATGCGTTTATGCCGCTGGCGTTGACGGGTAATTCCACAGACAGTATCTCTCAGTTTGAGCAATTACGACTGCTTAATCTATTAGATGCCCATTTAAGCAATGTTAGTCGGCAGTTAGGGGATGATGTTTATCAAAATATATTGTGTATTTTAGACATGCTGACTGGCATGAATGATCATGAAGCCTATCGGCTCGCGCAAGCGTTAAAGGGCAATTGGTCGGTGAATATTTAAATCTCATCGCTGAGCTTCAATCGTCAATCGTCAATCGTCAATCGTCAACGATTGTATATTTGGCGTTTTCGGCTTAGAATATTTTTCCTTATTTAACACGCTGATTGGATACCAAATGACTAGCCGTGACTTGCAAAAACGCCAAACTCGTCAAGCCTTTTTTCAATCGGTGCTTCAGTTATCGAGGTCAGGGCATGCGTTTTCGTCGATTTCACTTCGTCAGATTAGCCGCGAAGTGGGCGTAGTGCCAACGGCTTTTTATCGACATTTTCAGGATATCGATGAGCTTGGCACCTGCTTAGTCAATGAAGAACTCGGTCACACCCTGCAAAGTCTACGCGATCATTTGCAGCTGGGTCGCACCCGAACGCATGAAGGTCAAATTGCCTCAAGCGTGGGTTTCTTTTTGGAAAGTGTGGAGCACGCGTCATTGCACTGGCACTTTATTGTCTCTGAGCGCTATGGCGGCAACCAAGCGGTGCAAAATGCGCTCGATGAACAAATCAGCTTGTTTGCGCAAATCATGACCGATGATTTGGCCATGCAGCCTGCCTTTGGTCATTTAAATCAAGAAGTGCGCCTGTTGATTGCGGATATGGGCGTGAATATGTATTTTTCTTGGGTGTATCAATGGCTCAAATTTGACCCCACCGAGGTACAAGGTAAACAAGATTATCTCAATCGCTGTATCAAACAGGCGCAAGTGCTGTTTTATGGTGTCCGTAATTGGTGCCCTTAATAGAAAATTAAGCTAAAAAACAGTAAAACCAACAAACCGTGAAACCAACAAACAGTGAAACCAAAAAAGGCTGAGCATTAACTCAGCCTTTTTACTGTTTATCAACCCATTAATAGCGCCAGTTATAAATCAAATCGACAGAGTTATTGATGGCAGATTTAGACTCAATATACAAGCGTCTTGTTAATTGATAACGCATACTGAGCTCAGGCTGCGAGGTGAACACGCCTACCCCATAACGTATAAACAAGTCTGGGGTGATATACCCCGTTAGACTGACCAAGGTGTCATTGCCCGAGCCATTGGCATCTAACGTTAAACGCTGCAACCCAAACGCCCGACCAATTTGGTTGGTAAATTGGCGCGTCCCGCTTAAGCCATAACTTAACCCTGCTGCGGCAATGGTATTGTCGACGCGGTTTCTAAAGTCTTGTTCGTTGGTATTTTGACCTGAATTGTTATTTAGACTACCTGTCACCCACGCATTCATCGCCTGCTGTTCACTGAGTCCGCCATTATTAAACACGGTAATATTTGGCGCACTGGTGCTGCCTTTGACTTTGACACCCACTTGTACGCCTTGCACGTCTTTTACTGCCTCTACGTTTAGCAGTGGTTTCATCACTTCACCATTGAACCGAACTTGCGCAAAGTTTAGAGTCAAGCTTTGCCCAAATACTTCGACTTTTGAGCGGCGTGATACTTGTACCACCCCTTCTGCTTTCATGGTGCCTTGACCGCGCTGGGTAATATGCAGTGCACCCGCCAATGGCAAGCGTGCCCCAAAACCTTGGAAGCTTACGCGCTCGCCGAGATCCACACCCACATCTGCGTTGATGCTCCAGGGTTGAGTGACTTTTAGCACATCATCAATCTGACCCATCAAGCGTCTATCAATCACGTTAACATCTGGGGATTTGCTCACCACATTGCTTGTGGTTTCAGGTGGGCGAATGGTGGCACGAGGCACATCAACCACGCCTACGATATTCACGTAGCGCTGGCTAGGTTTGACAATCACATCAAAAATTGGATTAATAATAGCAGTAATTTCAGGTGGCTGACTCACTTGCAGCGCTTTACCTTGCAACTTCAGCTTGGCCTGCAGCTCATGTGTCCAGTCAACTGTACCGGTAATGGTGCCTTGACCATCGCCTGCACTGGCAAAAGACCCATTGATAGAGGCTTGATTGCCTGCCACGTGCGATAACACATTAATCTTATCAAAGCGCATCGGCACGCCTGTGATGCTAAGACCGGCATCTTGTAGCTCAATATCCCCAACAAATTTGGGCTGCATTAATGAGCCGCTGATTTTACCTGCCACTAGACCGTTACCTGTCAAGCGTTCAAACGATGGAAAGAAAGGTTTAAATACCGCCAAGTCAATATCTTGAAAAACAACGGTGCCTGAAATCGGTTTTGACTGTACGTAGGAATTGACGGTGGCGTCCAAATACCCATTGCCCGCGCCATTGGCGGTTTTGATATCTGCGCGAAGTTTTAGCCCTTCTGCGGTTGAACGGGCGATGACACTGATACGCTCATAGGCAATGGTCGTTGGATTTTCTTCAGGGGTTTGTGCGGCGGTACCAAATACGCCATTATCAGTAAAGAAGCTGGCATTGATACTGGGTCTTTGGTTCTTCTGCCAGTGAACGAGTGCGGTGCCGTTGAGTTTTCCTGACCAAGCGATATCACGCGGCATCACCACAGAGAAAATTTGGCTATCAATTTGTTGCACGCTGACATCGACATCGCCTTGCCCATTACTGACCACGAGGTTGTTTTTTAGACACAGACTGCCGTTTTGCCCCACCATTTTCCAGCAGTGTGCCGCCATTTGTACATTTAGGTTTTGCCAGCCAAATAGCATTTGGGCGGGTTGTAGCTGTTGCAACTTGGCATATTTGGTACCAATTTGTCCATTACCGAGCATACCCGACCACTGTTTTTTGGCAAGATCGATACGACCTTTGAGCGTCGCTTGTACCTGTCCTTTTGTACTATCTGCTTTGACATCCAAGGTGTGATTGTCTTGGGTGCCGTTAAGATACAGTTGCAAAGAGCGCAGCGGTTGATTGGCGATGTTAATACCCGTTGCAGTCAATTGCAACTGACTGGGTGATTTGGCAAAATTGACCAATTTGCCGGTGACTTTGGCATCGAGTACCACAAAGTTTGGCAGTGAAATGTTACGCCCGACTAAATCCACATAGATATTAGGTAGGGCTTGGTTGTTATCTTGGGTTAAGACAATACCGCCTTTAACGATACCTTTTAGCTGTGGCATGAGCTGATTGAGTGTGCTGATATCGACACTGGTCACCAGTTGATTTTGGTTGCCATTGGCGGTGATACGATTGCTACCCCATTGTACCAGCAGATTATTGGCTTGCAGACTTTCAATAAGACGGCGGATTTGACCGTATTTTTGACCATTGGCGCTATTTTCAATGACTTGACGCAGACTACTTAGGTCTTTTGGCAAATTCAGTTTTGCGGTCAATTGACCTGTCGCCAATAACGGTTGGTTTTTTAGCCTGCCTGTGAGATTCATATTGGCGATATGAATGTACTGAGCGCCTGCCCGCCAATAGCCATCGGTATTGATGGTGCCGGTGATTTGGCTTGGCAGACTTGGCACAAAATAGCTGGCATCAAAATTTTTCATGTCAGCATTGATATGCCAGCCGGCACCATTGGTCATATCAATGCTACCGTTGGCATTGATATAGCCTTCTTTACCTTGATGGCTAAATTGATTAATTTTAAGCTGTTGTGGCGTGCCTGCAATATCAAATTTAAACGAGCCTGCGGGTACGTTTGGCGCATTGAGGCTACCATCAAATTTGGCGGCGATATAAGATAATTTATTGCCCAGTAGATCGGCACGTACTTTGCCTGCGCCTTTTAACGCTAAGTGTTTTTTGCTATTGTTGGCGCCCAATAAATCCCCTGTCATGTCAATTTGGTTGATGGTGACATCATGACGGGTCACAACTGCTCGATTGGCTTGGCGAATACGTTGCTGGGTACCGCTGGCAACCACATTGCCCGTCAAGTCTTGCAGCGGGATGCTATTTAAAATGCTGTGGGCATTTAAATGATTGGCTTTGGCATTGATTTGCCAAGCTAACGGCTGATTGCCGCTGGCTAGTTTAATTTTACCATTGCCTGCCAAATTACCTGCCACGCCTTGATACAGCAATTGAGTGATATCAACCAGCTGACCTGTTTTGTTGACATTGACTTGATAATTACCGCTTGGGGCTTGATTGAGCTTTAGTATATTGGCATTGACTTGCGCTTGTACACTGCTGGCTCGCTTGCCGTCTGCCGGCTGAAAAATCACGTGCGCTTTGCCATTGGGACTGTTAAGCTCACCAATACTCGGTAGATTGTGACGTATCAGCTGTTGCCAATTGGCATCGATTGTATAAGGTTTACGGTTGCCTTTGGCTTGTCGGATATCGGCATTGATAATTTCACCATCATCTTGGCGTAAATTTGCCCGTACTTGCATCGGCAATTTATCGGTTGCCACATCATAGACGATGCCTAATTTGCCTGTTAAAGTCTCTGGCGCATAGGGGGCGATGTTTTTTG
Organism: Moraxella sp. 179-F 1C4 NHS; assembly: GCF_045370505.1. Lineage (NCBI taxonomy): Bacteria > Pseudomonadati > Pseudomonadota > Gammaproteobacteria > Moraxellales > Moraxellaceae > Moraxella > Moraxella sp. 179-F 1C4 NHS. The sequence continues at coordinate 145,990 of NZ_JBIQEC010000005.1, forward strand.
ACAACAACTGACGAATCTTAAAGCCATTACCCGTATTCATCAGGGCAATACGGGTGCGGTCATGCCAATCAATCGTGCCTTGACTCGTCAATGTACCTTGCGCGACTTTAGCCGTGAGGTATTCGATACTGAGTTTTTGATTGGCAATCACGCCGCGACCTTGATAATGCCCATCAGGGATATCTTTGGCGGTCAAATCAGTATTGATACGCAGCTGTATATTATTGGTCACCCCTGTAGCGGTCGCTAAGCCATTTTTTAGATGGATGTTTTGACTGGTGGCATAGGGCAATAACACATCTTTCCATTCAAGTTTGGCATTAAATGGCGCATTTTTATCCATCGGCTGCGCTGTTACATGCCCAGCAACATCCGATTTATTGTATTTACTTTTTATATCCGCGGTCAAAAATTTTAAACTGCCTGTGGCATGGGTATCAAGCGCATCGACATACACTTTTGATAATGAATTGACGATGACCAGTCCTGTCACATCCAGCGGATAATCATGCTGTAGGTCAATTTTGCCTTTGACTTTATCGACGCTTAATAAATTGTTATACGCCAATTTGCCTTCGTCAACCGTGATTTTAGTATCATACCAAGTAAAATTTTGGATATGCGCTTGTTTAAAATCGATGGGGTCGCGGGTCACTTGCTGATAGCGCACTAAATTCGCTTTTACGTCATCTAAAGTTAAGTTAACAGGCAATGCAATGCGTGGGTAATCAAAGGGCTTGTTGGTTGGCGGCTTTTTGTAGGTGATGACCATGCGATTGATGTTGGCTTCACGCAGATGCACTTGTTTATTGATAAGGGCGCGCCAGCCAATTTTGACATAGGCTTTATCGACGGTGACTTCAACATAATTTTTTGGCGGTTTATCAGGAATTTTAAGATCGTAAACCCAAATGCCATCGCGAAGATTGCCTTTACCATATTTTAGGCTGATACCTGTTTCTTGAACGATGGCATTGATAAGTAACCGTGTACCCCACGGGGTGCCGACGGCATAATAAGCCCCTAGCATCACTAAGATTAAAATAAGCGCTAGCACAATGGCAATTTTGGACACAAAGCCAAGCGGATACCAACGTCGTAGCCAACGTGCATCTTTTTGTGCTGGGTCTAAATCATCACTGATTGCCGTATCCGAGTTTTTTATGTCTAAATCTTTTGCTGCCAGATTTTTAGCTGCTGGATTGTTATCTACCAACGATTTATCGTCAGGCTTAGTGACATCTGTATCTGTGACATCTTCGGGCAATGAGTCGTTGTTATTATCGTCTTTCATTAATATCGCAAATCAATCGTTGGCTAACTACAAAAACACAGGTTGTATGCGCTGTATATGGGCAGTATATTGGATAAACCTTACATACTAACAAAGTTTTATCCAAAAATCTTGACTAAAAACCTTGCATAAAATAACGCAGCGGTTTTTAGCCAAACTATTATAGCGGTGAACCGATAAAGAAATGTAAACGGACATCGTTGTTATCCCCGGTCAGACCTTTTGCCACATCGAGCCGTACCAAACCTATCGGTGATTGCCAGCGGATACCTGTACCGATACTGACCGCCGTTGCATTATCATATTCGCCAGTCGTATCATACGCATTACCAAAATCGGTAAACACAGCGCCCCGAAAACTCGGTCTAAACTCATAGTTATACTCTGCCGACCCTACTGCTAACGCATCACCGCCGACTAAGAAATTTTCGCCGCCATAGGTCGGTCCTAAACTATCGGTGTTGTAGCCGCGGATACTAGAATCACCGCCTGCAAAAAAGCGTGAACGGTAAGGCACATCATAAAAATCACCGCTATATAGATAGCCCAAATCCAGTCGCCCAATCACTTGTTGTTTGTTATCTTTGCCAAAAGTATACATCCCAGTACCACCCGCACGTAAAATCGCCATATTGGTATCACTCAGCGCCCCTTTAGCACCGACTTCAAGCGAATAACGTTGGCTATAACCCCACGTTGGCGTCAGCATATTGTCTGCTACTGTTTTATTAATTGCATAACCCGCTAACAAGGCTTGTTGGGTATAATCCGATGCGTAGTTGTTAAAAGGATAAGGCAAGCTATCAGTGCTATATTTTTCAGGATCGACTGTGAGTTTGTCGCCGCGGTAGCGCAGTGAATAGGTGCGATTCCAACCACTATCATGATAAATATTGCGGGCAATACTGGCATAGACCGTGTCCGCCTCAAAGGTATTGACTAGGTCATCAACTTCTTTGTGCTGATAGCCGACTGTGCCTGTCAGCTTATCGTTGAGGGGATGCTTATAGGGTAAACTGGCATTAAATTCCACCGCTTGATCAACTTTAGATAATGCCACTGATGCCCCAGTCTGCAAGCCACTTCGGTTAACCAAGTTATTTTGGTATTTACCGGTCAAGCGCACACCTACGTCCGTTTCATAACCCAAACCCACTTGTGCCTCATGGGGCTTGGTGGCATTGAGTACCACATAGGTTGGGATTTGCTTTCTTTCATACACTTGTCGTGGCGTGAGCTTTGGTATGACTTGGTCTTCTCTTGGTTTGATGGGTAAGTCTTTGTCTTTATCCAGTTTTTTTGCCGTTTTACTGACCGCATTGGCGATGACCACCAGCGGATTTTTACTTTTATTTTCAGCCTCGGGTGATAACTCCATATCTTCGGGTGCGGCCAATAAATTTTTGGCTTTTCGGCTGATGGCATTGAGACGTTGTTCAGTCGAGTCATCGACTTCAAATTGAATCGGCGCGATGTCATTGGGGTCTTGCACCTGATTGACGGTTTTTTGTGTCGTGCTATCGACAGTACCTGCGGATTGAAGTTCAGATGAGTTGCTTTGAGATGATTTAATTTGAGATGCGAGACTTTGATCGGTTGACTTAGTGGGTAAAATACCGGCGGATGTATCAGGTGAAGTGTCCGCGATATTGTCGGCTGGGGTATTGCTGCTGTTGGCAGTGCTGAGCGTCGCCGAGCCCGATTGTTCAAATGCGATATCGCTTGCCGCTTCGTCTGATGGCATGACGACATCCACATCCACCCCATTAAAATAACGGGTGGCAGTCAAATTGTTGGTAAATTCGCTGACAAAGGGTTGATAGTAGGCATCGCCTTTTTGGTACGTCATTAAGGCTTTGAGCAGCTTTGGCTTTAAAGGCAGTTTATCGGGGTCATCGGTCAAATTGCCTTGCTTATCAATGCTATATATCTTCACATCATCAAAGTGATAGCGAGTCTTTGTGTCATAAATTAGGTCAACATCGGCGGTATTGTCCGGCAAAATAATATCTACCGAACTATTGAGCCATTTGGCATCAAAGTAACCATTGGTCTGCCCGACACCCTCAATCGTGGCCTTTGTGGCTTTATAGATACCATGACTGAACACATCCCCTTCTTTGGGCGGGATTTCTTTTTCTATCACAGGATACACCGGCAGCGCGTTATCGCCTTCCCCGCCTTCACCACGGATATCAATGATGCGATTTTGCACGATGACGGGCTTGCCGACCTCTAAGCTGACTTGAATATTGTCTTTGCCTAAATGTTTGAAAGCGATTTTAGTGTCATAAAAACCCACCGCCTCTGCCGCATCTTTGGCAATTTGGCGTAATTTGTTCACACTGGCATTAAAATCCGACACCGATTCGACGGTCACTTTTTCCAACGCCGCTTTGATATTACGCGCAGGCTCGAGTTTGGCATCTGCATTGGCAAAGCTAATATCAATATAGTTTAGCCCTTCGCCGCGACCAATGATTTTGTTCTTCAAGCGCGCCACGATGCCTTGCGGCTCTGCTGTCACGGTTGAGTTGGCTTGTGGGGTGGTCAATGCCGTTGTTTGCTGTTGATAGGCGGGCAAGTAATCATTGGGATTGATGGCGTCGGTGGATTTGATATTGCTGGCATCATTGGCGACGCCTTGATTACTAAGATTCTGATTAGCAATATTTTGGTTAGCGATATTTTGATTAGATAAATTGGTTTGCTCGCTCACCTTTTGATTAATCGCGTCGACATTCTGTTTTTCGGTGGTTAGCTGCTCAGTGATTTGTGCTTGCGCCTGAGTGTTCATGGTTGCCATGGGTGCAGGCTTGCTATTGTTGATTTGATTGGCAACCGACTGCGGCGTGGCTTGATCTAATGCTTTACTGTAGCCGACACTAGGTTGGTTTTGTTTCAACGTCGCCACAGGTTGGTTAAAATTATTAAAGTCTGCCAAGGTCTGATTATCGAGTTGTTGACCAATTTTATCTTCAACGCGCTGCTGATTGAGTTGATACAGATAAGGCTGGGCGGTGTTGGCATCGGTAGTGATGCTATCTTGCGCAGTTGCAGCAGGCGTGGTATTTTGCGTTGCCGTGGTACCCTTGCTGTCATTGGCGGTGGTCTGCGCTGCGCTGTTCGTGGTTAGCGTGCTATTCGTTGCTGAGCTATTAGCTGAACTACTAACAGTAGCTGGCATTGTTATTGTTGGCGTTTGTGCCCCCCAAGCAGGCACCACACCCATACCAACCAAGGTAATTGCCAAACGTATGGGTGTCAAGCGAAACAGCGAATGGTTTGATACGCTAGACTGGACGGGGCTTTGACGAGGATTTGACGGACAAGGATTTGACGATAGTGGGGAAATGGCATGAAAAAAACCAAACGGGTTATCGGCCAATGCGGTTGACGGACGATAGGGTAGCAAATTTATTGGTTTCATGATAAAAATCAAATCCTTGAGCGAGCACTAGGCGATTTTAGCATAAACATTTTACTAACCAAACTTTTTCCCAACCCTTTGTAAAATATTTGTTAAGATAGTCATCATCAGACATTTCTAGGATTGCTCATGAGTACCCAATTTGCGCTTTTTAAATACAAACGGTTTAGTGCCATGTTTGCCACCCAGTTTTTAGGGGCATTTAATGACAATGTATTTAAGCAAGGTTTGATTTTAGTACTGACCTTTATGGCAGCGGCGAAATTGGGGATGCGTGTCAGTTTGCTCAACAATCTGGCGGCGATGCTGTTTGTATTGCCGTTTTTTTTGTTTTCCGCCTTGGCGGGGCAAATCGCTGATAAGTATGAAAAATCTTGGCTGACAAGGCTGATTAAAATCCTTGAAATCGTCATCATGGTCGTTGCCGCATTTGGGTTTGTGTTTGAGATTTATCCGCTCTTATTTGTTGCGTTATTTTTGATGGGTACCCATTCGACGTTTTTTGGTCCTATCAAATACGCCTATTTACCCCAAGCCATGACCACCGATGAGTTGGTGGGTGCCAATGGGCTTTTTCAAATGGGCACGTCACTGGCTATTTTGACAGGGATGATGTTGGCTGGCGTATTGATGAAGTTGGACAGTCCGCTGTTTTGGATATCTGGGGTGACGGTTTTTGTGGCGGTTATGGGCTACTTGGCTTCTCGGTTTATTCCCATCATGACTGCGCCGCAGCCTGATTTGACCATTGACTGGAATATCTTTCGTACTAGCTGGCAAACCATCGCCAATTTATATCGTTTGCCAATTATGTGGTTTACCATTTTGGGTAATAGTTGGTTTTGGTTTTATGGTGCCACGTTTTTGACCCAAGTACCTGAATTTAGCAAGTCTATTTTGCTAGGCGATGAAAGCGTCGTGATATTTTTATTGACGCTGTTTTCTGTCGGTACGGCGCTCGGCTCACTGTTATGTAAAACGCTGACCAAAAACCAAGTGAGTTTAAAACTATTGCCCTTTGGGATTGCAGGATTGACGATTTTTGCGATTGACTTATATTTCACGCTTTCAGCGATGCATTTGCCGCCACTCGCCAACAACGCCCACTATAGTATCGGTATGATTTTTGCCACGCAAGGTGCCATTCGTGTGTTTGTCGATTTGTTTTTATTGGGTTTTTCAGGCGGTATTTATATCGTACCTTTATATGCCTATATGCAAGCTTATTCACCGGAAACAAGCCGTGCTCGCATTATCGGTGCCAACAATATTTTAAATGCGGTATTTATGGTAGGTTCGGCGATTTTTTCGATTGTTTGTTTGACCCTAGTTAACGTGAGCCTGCCGATGCTATTTGCGATTGTCGGTGTGATAAATTTGATCATGGGCATTTGGCTATTTTTAAAACTAAAAAAATATAGCCCTGCCAAGCCCTTTATGATTCATGAATAACACTCTATCGCCCTATTTAATCGCCCCGTTAAATAGTCAGTATAAATAGCTAGCAATGCTAGGCAATGGATGAATGGCAAGCAATGGATAAATAAGGGGTTTTGCGCTATTTTTTCATTTGAGTCCAAAATGTTGCTATTTGTTATCGTTTGGCAAAGAAACGTTGTTGTTAACTTCAGTTACTTTGTAAGTGGTTAAAAGTTAGTTACTATACCCTGACTTGTTGTAATTTTTTTTGTATCACTTGCTAGGAATGACTGTTATGTTTGCCACTTATAAAACACTGTGCACACCCAAACTGGTAAAACTCAGTGCAATAGCCTGTACGGCGGTATTGATGACCGCTTGTGCTTCACAAAAGATCACCACCGTAGACAAACGCCCTGTGTATGTACGGGGTGTGCCCAACTATTATATTGTCAAAAGCGGCGATACTTTAAGCAAAATCACCTCTATTTATGGACTGGATTATCGTCGTGTTGGCGCGCTCAATGGCCTTGATAGCAACTATACCATTTATCCAGGGCAACGCTTGATTTTAACCTCAGCAAGCAATCCTACTTCTTATCGCCCAACAACCATTCGCCCTGTGACGGTCAATCAATCATCTCGCCCGTCCAACCCGACTTATTACCCACCTGGACAAGCCAATAATTCATCAACCCCGTTACCGATGCCAAACCAAGTCATCGTGCCAACCAGCAGCTTGTCACAAGGTTGGTTACGTCCTACCACTGGCAATTTATTGCGACCGTTTAACCAACAAACAGGTACGCTAGGTATGTGGTTTGGCGGACAAGCCGGCGCAAATGTTGTCGCCAGCCAGCCAGGTACGGTGCTGTATGTCGGTAGTGATTTGCCAGAATATGGCAAATTGATACTTATTCAGCACAACAGCGACTACATTAGTGCCTATGCGCATTTGGGAAATTTTGCTGTACAAGAGCGCCAAACGGTGCAAGCAGGTCAAACCATCGGTACCGTTGGAACAGACAATAATTTGAATCAACCTGCTGTAGAGTTCCAAATCCGTTATCGTGGTACGCCAGTGAACCCTGCCAGTTATTTAAAATAATTAAATAGGTGGTTAAAATAATTAATTAAAATAGTTAAACATTTATTTAAAATAATCGCAATAAAAAAGCCAATCTATGACGATTGGCCTTTTTTGTGAGCGTAATTATCGTTAAGGATGACTAGAGAACAATCGCAGTCGCCATGTTATTGGCATAGTCAATCGCATGATACAGACTATCGGCACTCGCTTTGCCTGTCCCTGCCAAATCCAGTGCCGTGCCATGATCGACTGAGGTACGAATATAAGGCAACCCTAAAGTGATATTCACCGTTTCGCCAAACCCATGTGATTTGAGCGGTGCCAGTCCCTGATCGTGATACATGGCGATAATAGCATCGGCAGTGGCGATATGTTTTTGGGTAAACAAGGTATCAGCTGGCATCGCCAAACTAATATCGACACCTTGGTCGCGATAGTGCTGTAACACAGGATTGATGATGTCAATTTCCTCTCTGCCGAGATAGCCACTCTCCCCGGCATGAGGATTGAGTCCACAGACCAATATTTTTGGGTGAGTGAGACCAAATTTTCGCTGACAATCATGGATGACAATATCGACGGTTTTTGCCACTTCTTCGTGGGAAATCGCATCGGCGACCGCACGCAGGGGCAAATGGGTGGTGACTAACGCCACTTTCATCAGGTTATTGGCGAGCATCATCACCACTTTATCCATCCCCGACTGCTGCATAAAAAATTCGGTATGCCCCATAAAATCTGGCAACACAGTCATAATCACCGATTTTTGCAGTGGCGCGGTGACAATTGCAGCGACTTGTCTGCTGATGGCGAGCTTATGCGCCAGTTGCAGCTGTGCGATGACCATCGGCGCGTTATGCGGATTTAGCTGTCCTGCTACCACAGGTTCTGCTGCCGGCACATCCACTACCAAAATAGTGTCATGCGCTGATGGTTGAGCAATTTTCGGTAAATCTTTTAACTCATGTAACTCTTGCGTCGCTAACTGTTGAATCAATAATCCGTGTTTCACCGCGCCTTTTTGTTTGAGCTCACTATACCTCTTTTGCAGCGCTTTGATATCTGCCAACACAATGACAGCGCGATTGGGCAGATTTAATTGCTGTCTGTCGGCAAGCATCAATATGATATCCATGCCAATACCCGCAGGTTCGCCCGAAGTAATCACTAAGGGAAGACTTTGAATGGTCATTTTTATACCTTTTGATAAACACTGATAAAGCTATCAGTTAATATTTTATGAATTTATTACCAATGATGGGGCGCATTGTTAGCTTGATAAAGATAAAATAGTTTCATGTTCATGACGTCAACTAAAACCCTGATTACATCGATTATGGTTAGCGATCACCAATGGTTTGATTAAATGAAATCTGATTATTTGGGTAATGTTAAGTAAGTATTGTATACCCAATGAGTTTGCTATTATTAACTTAATTTAAATCAGTGTATAATAGCACTACACTTTACTGTCAATCCTGTATTTTACCGTTGTTATCAATGGAGTCCCTATGGCTACCTATGAACATATTAACCAAAAAGTTGAAAAAATGTGTCAGCAATCTGAAGATTTTTCAGTTCGCGTACCACAAGTGATGCAGCGCCGCATCTATATGATAGCGAAACAAAATCCCCTCAACAATGCCAAAGAAATGAAAGAAATGGAACGTATGGTGACTGAAAAACCCATCGCATTTTTTGAATCTTGGACGCAAATGGCTTGGCAAGCGCTCGTTGCGCAGCAAAATATTGGGCAATTAATGTTTTCAAACTGTATGAAATTAAGCTTGGGTCAACCGATTTCATTGGAAAACTTCTTTTATACTGTTAATCAAGAAGCGCTGCATGTATTGGAAAAAGGCATGCACCCTATCTATAGCCGCGTGGCAGCCAATGCCAAACGTTTAAGCTAATTTTTACTTTTTGCAACCACACCCAATATTTTTTTATTGGGTTTTTTATTTTTATGGGTTTTTGATGTCAAAAAAACTGGTACGCCCAGCGGGACTTGAACCCACGTCGGTCGCTTAGGAGGCAACTGCTCTATCCAGTTAAGCTATAGGCGTAAAGGTCTGCTATTTTATCATATTAAATCGTAAATGCTTAGCATCCGCTGATACTTTTTAAGCGTTTTGTTGCTGATTTTGTAGGTTCGCAGTTTTGCAATTCATAGTATAATAGCGGGCTAAAGATAAACCGCAATAAAGGCAATCCATGGCATTTGTACACTTTGGTATTCACACCGAATTTTCTATCACTGACTCGATTGTACGCATCAAAGCGTTGGTCAAAGCGGCCAAAGCCGACAACCAACTGGCGCTTGCCATTAGCGATTTATCCAACCTGTATGCCACGGTCAAATTTTATAAAGCTTGCTTGGATGCCGGTATCAAGCCGATTATTGGCTCTGAAGTCTGGCTTGAAAATGATAGTACGACGGTAACGCTACTTGCCAGCAACCAAGTCGGCTACAAGAATTTGACCAATATCGTGTCAAAAGGTTTTGTCGATGGTCAAGTAATGGGCAAACCGATTATTCAGCGTGACTGGATTTTTGAGCGCAGTGAAGGCGTGATTGTGCTATTCACCGAAAAATCAGACGTCGGTCAAGCCATGTTATCATCTCATCCAGAAAAAGCCGATAGCCTACTACAACAATGGCAAACCGCATTTGCCGATCGTGTCTATTTTGCCATTAAACGCACCAAGCGCGCCAACGAAGACCGTTTTATCGAGCAAGCCATTCGCATGTCCAATGCCTTTGATGTGCCTATCATTGCCCATAATGACGTGCGTTTTTTAACAGAAGATGATTTTGAAGCGCATGAAGCACGGGTGTGTATCGCCAATTCGCAAGTGCTTGCCGACCCCAATCGCCCACGCGATTATTCCTCTGAGCAGTATTTAAAAACCCAAGATGAAATGACTGCCCTGTTTAGTGATATGCCAGAGGTGATTGATAACACCTTGGATTTGGCAAAACGCTGTAACGTCATTATTCCTATGGGTCATCACGATTTACCCGAATTCCCCATTCCCGAAGGCGATACCATTGAAACTTTCTTTCGGCGCACCGCCCAAGAAGGTCTAGAAAAACGCCTTGAAAAACTCTACCCCATCGAAAAGCGCGACGACAGTTGGGCAGAAAAACGCAAGCCGTATGATGCGCGTTTGGAGTTTGAACTCACGACGATTTTGAATATGGGTTTCCCCGGTTATTTCTTAATCGTCATGGACTTTATCCGTTGGTCAAAAGCCAATGATGTGCCTGTAGGTCCTGGTCGTGGCTCAGGTGCGGGGTCCTTAGTGGCGTATTCGCTCAATATCACTGACTTAGACCCGCTAGAATATGACCTACTGTTTGAACGGTTTTTAAACCCTGAGCGGGTATCCATGCCAGACTTTGACGTCGATTTTTGTATCGAAGGGCGCGACCGCGTCATTGATTATGTGGCGCAAAAATACGGACGAGAAGCGGTATCCCAAATCATCACCTTTGGTACGATGGCGGCAAAAGCGGTGGTGCGTGATGTCGCGCGCGTTCAAGGTAAATCGTATGGTCTTGCTGATAAAATCTCCAAACTTATCCCCAAAACCCCAGGCATTTCGCTGGCTGAAGCGGTTGAAGCCGAACCGCAGCTCAAAGATTTGCTTAACAATCCTGACAACATGGATTATGAAGATGCCAATGAGATTTGGGAAATGGCGGTACGGCTAGAAGGGATTACCCGGGGCGTTGGTAAACATGCAGGGGGCGTACTTATTGCGCCGACCAAAATCACCGATTATAGCGCAATCTATTGTGATGAAGAGGGTCATCCCGTCAGTCAGTTTGATAAAGACGATGTGGAAGCAGTTGGCTTGGTAAAATTTGACTTTTTGGGTCTGCGCAATTTAACGGTAATTAATGCGGCGGTTAAAAATATCAATGCGCGCCGCGCTAAAGAACAACAGCCACCGCTCGATCTTGAGACTTTACCCTTAGACGATAAGCCCACCTACTCCCTGCTACAAGATGCCCATACCACCGCTGTGTTCCAGCTTGAAAGTACCGGCATGAAAAAATATTTGGCCAAGCTTAAACCGACCAATATTGAAGATGTCATCGCCATGTGTGCGCTGTACCGCCCAGGTCCACTAGATGCCGGGATGGTCGATATGTACATTGACCGTAAACACGGCCGCGAAGAGGTCATCTATGACCATGACCGACTTGAACCGATACTGGAAAATACCTATGGGGTGATTGTCTATCAAGAACAGGTGATGCAAATCTCGCAAGCGATGGCAGGCTATAGTCTAGGCGGTGCCGATATGCTACGCCGTGCGATGGGTAAGAAAAAACCCGAAGAAATGGCAAAACAGCGCAGTATTTTTGTTGAAGGGGCGATTGGTCAAGGCATCGATGATAAACTTGCAGGCGGCGTGTTTGATTTGATGGAAAAATTTGCCGGCTACGGGTTTAACAAATCACACTCAGCGGCATACGGCGTGTTAGCCTATCAAACCGCCTATTTAAAACACTACTACCCTGCCGAATTTATGGCGGCAGTCATCACCTCGGACATGAATAATACTGATGGCGTAGTGTTTTTTATCAATGATTGCCGCGAAAATTTTGATTTAAAAGTAGAAAACCCCAGCGTTAACCACTCCAATTGGGCGTTTGTGCCGATTAACCCGACGACCATTGTATATGGGTTAGGCGGCATTAAAGGTGTCGGTGAAGGTGCCGTAGAGTCTATCGTGGAAGCGCGAAACGCGGGCGGTGAGTTTACCGATTTGTATGATTTTTGCCGCCGTGTTGACACACGAAAAGTCAATAAACGCACCCTTGAAGCATTGGTTAAAGCAGGCTGTTTTGACAGTTTTGCGCCAAAATTACGACCTGATTTGCCTGCGGATGAAGCTTATCACATTCGTGGCGCGTTACTTGCCGAATTGCCAAAAGCGGTACAAGCAGCTGAGCAACAGCGCAGCAATGACAGCCTAGGGATGATTGATTTATTTAGCGATATACAAGAAGTCACTGCGCCGCCCCCATTGCCCCGTGAGCCTGTCTGGACAGATGCTGAGCGCTTAAAAGGCGAAAAAGACACGCTAGGACTTTATCTCACCGGTCACCCGATTGATAGTTATCGCGATGAGTTAAAACGCTATACGCCAAAGACATTGGGCGATTTAAGCGAAACCAGCTATGGCGAAACCGTATTTTTTGCAGGCTTGATACTCGATGTGGCAAACTTTGGTAATCGCTCAGTGATTACGCTCGATGACGGCACAGGTCGTATCGAAGTGAGTTGTTATGCCGAGCGTTTTGCCCGCGTCAAAGACAAGCTTAAAGTGGAAACCGTAGTGATTATCGACGGCTCTATTCGTGAACGCGATGGCACGTTTTATGCCAGCCTACAAGAGGTAATGACCTTAACCGATGCGCGCAAACGCTGGCTAAAAAAAATCAGCATCAAAATTGCAGGTCATGATATGGCACTGTTTGAACAGATACAGCAATTATTAGCGACCGCCAATAACTCAACAATTCACTATTTATCGCATCAGTTGAATCACCCTTCCGACAATGCCCAATTTGTGGACAGTCAGCCCGCCAATGCATCGGGTCAATTAGGGGTACCGATTAACCTATGTGTATATAACGACTATGCGATTGCCCATCTTAATATGCCAACGCATTGGCAAATTGTGCCGACAGAAGAGAATTTTGGCAAACTCAAAAGCTTGGTCAATGAAGAAGATTTGCATTTACATTTTAGTTAGCGTCTGATTTTGGTGAATTTGGCCGATGAACCCACCCTGTGATAAACGTTTGTATCCCTTAATCTGACTTTCATCAAAGTTTTGATAAAATTCAATGAGATATGGGCTAAAATAAGCCAATCAAATTTAATGAATGATGTTTTATTTAATGTCCCATCAACAGGAAACTCATATGACTCAGCCATCCCATATCAACTTGCCACAGTTTGAAGAATTAAGAGCGTTACTTGACGAAGATTTTGTCGATTTGATTCATACTTATATGCAAGATAGCTTACAACGTTTATCGGAAATGGAAACAGCTTATGCCAACTTAGACAACCGTTTGGGGTATAATGCAGCGCACGGCTTAAAAGGCGCTAGCTCTAACCTTGGCGCTACCGAGCTGACCGAACTTTGTTATAAACTGCAAGAAATCTGCCGCACAGGTCATATCCACCAACATGAACAACTGATTGAAGAAATCAAAGCGGAATGCCATGCAGTGAATGACCAAATACAATCGCTTATTGCGTAACGACTGACTAAAATTTGATAACCCATGGTAACGACTGACACTAACGCTTCTCCGCAACCCTTCTCAACCCTTGCGGCATTTTTAGCCGGTATTCGCATTGTGATGGTAAATACCACCTTGCCTGCCAATATCGGTTCTGCCGCCCGCGCCATGCACACCATGGGTCTAACACAGCTCACGGTAGTGGCGCCCAAACTACCGATTGACGAAGATGCCTATGCCCATGCCGCAGGTGCCAAAGCAATTTTAGATACTGTGACCATTTGCGACACCCTTGAGCAAGCCTTGCAAGATTGCCACTGGGTGATTGCTACCAGTAGTCGCCAACGCCATATTCCAAGACCCGTGTTATCGCCCCGCCAAGCGGCTGAATTGATGGTCACTAATTTTCACAACCTTGGCGATTTAATGACAGATGCTGCGCATCGCAATTGGCAACTTGCCATTGTGTTTGGTCGTGAAGATCGGGGTTTAACAAATGAAGAGCTGCAATTGGCTGACTACCATATTCAAATTCCTGCCAATGCTGAGTATGGGGTGTTAAATGTGGCCGCTGCGGTTCAAGTGATTGCCAGCGTTTTTTACGAAACCGCCGAATTAGCATTGACAGCAAAAACAGCGGCTGAAAAATCCATTGATTTGACTTTTCGCCAGCAGTGGGATGAGCCACCTATCTCAAATGAGCAGCGTTTACAGCTAGAAAATAGGCTGTTGGCATTGCTGGAGAATTTAGATATATACAATCCTGCCCAATCTAAAGTGATGCCTCAGCGTATTAATCGACTGCTTAGTAGATTACAGCTTGATATCAAAGAATATCAGTTACTGCAAGCCACCATCGCAAAATTACTCAAACGATAAAGCATTACTTAAACGATAAATTAATAACCCGTTAAGCGCTCAAAGTTTATGTCTGCCACTGTTTTGCTTGCTGTTGTGTTTGTGCTGAGCTTAACGCTTGTCACTTGGCTACTTAATCAACTTCCCCAACGGATGATTGTGGGGTTTGATGCCAGCCATCGTCATTCCCCATTAGATGGTATCCGTGGCATTTTAGCGTTATCGGTGTTTACTCATCACTTTTTTAAAAATTATTTCTTTCAAACGACGGGGCGCTGGCAGTCACCCAATATTGATTTTTTTACCAACTTGGGTAGTGTGCCGGTATCACTGTTTTTTTTAATTACCGGATATTTATTTTTTGGTAAGCTCAGACAGCCGCGGATGGATTGGCAATATCTTTATCGCTCTCGGCTGCAGCGCATTGTGCCACTGTATTTATTTTTGGGCGTCTGTATCGTCGCTATCTATTTCACCCAGCAACATCCGCCGTTACCCCTGTCTGAATGGCAGCAATGGACGCTGCGCTGGTTAAGCTTTAACAATCAATCGCTTAAAGATTTTTACGCTTGGCCGCTGGTCGCAGGCGCGGCTTGGACGCTGCTTTATGAGTGGGGTTTTTATTTTAGCTTACCGTTACTGTTTGTGTTGGTGCATCCCAAACAACTAAGCCAGTGGCAAAATATCGCGATGCTGATGATAAGTTTGCCTGTGTTGTATTATGTTTTCACACATATAGTTAAAACCGAATTATACCAAGCAACTTTCAACACAATCCTTAAGCGTATCAAACTTGCTTAGCGTTAAACGA
>NZ_JBIQEC010000059.1:0-2304 GCF_045370505.1 Moraxella sp. 179-F 1C4 NHS
AGCGGACTGCCACTTGAGCCAGGCTGAATTGGCGCAGTAAACTGCATAAAACGAATATCATTGCCAATGCCTTGTAGCCCTGCGATATTGCCTTGGGTGACTTGTAATTGACTACCAAGACCTGTTAGCGGAAAACCAAGTGTGGTAATCTGCTCACCCAGTAAATCATAGCCACGTTCTCGCACGGGCAGATAACTTGGTAAAGGTTGATTGACTTTAAGTAACGCTGTATCACTACCTTCATCTGCCAGCACCACTTGGCATTCCATATCGGGATAGCCTTGTTGACGCAGTGCGATTTGCGTTGCCCCGTCCACCACATGCTCACAAGTGAGTAAATGATAGTGATCAATTGCAAAAGCCGTCCCAGTCCAAGTGTCACCTGGCTGAGGGCGAGGACGTCTGTTGTTTGGTATGGCGTGCAAAACGTTGCCTGTCGTCATGTTATTAGGGTAACGGGCGTCAAGGCTGATTTGTAAACGTTCGGCAAAATTGGCTAGACTTTGACTAGATGTTTCCGCGAGTGCTCGGCATTTATATTGCCCATTACGCTGATAGATCTCCAGTACAATACTGGCTTTGATATGGCGCTCTGGGGTATGAAACGTATAATCAATGTCATTGCTCACTTTAATGCTTATATCATTGACTTCCACCGCAGGGGCAATGACACTGGAGTCTTGGTAAGCATACACGATCAGTTGCAGATACTGGGTTTGATTTTGGGAAAACACATTGGCTAAGTCTAATGTCCAAACATGGCTTTTCTCACTCTCGACTGTCAGCGTTGCCCAATTTTTGCTTTCATGCAGATAAGCAGGGCTGGTAGTTGCTCGGCGACTTGCATCCATCGCTATCCATACGCAGCCCATCTCAACCCCAAAACGACTGGCATTTTGGCTAGTTACTGTCACTTGGCAAGGCGTGTGGGGAATAGGCGTGTTTGCCCCAGGTACCAACGTTGGCATCGTTTTTCCTTATTTTTTTTATTATCCGAATAAAAAAATACCCCATTGACTGCAAATAGAGTCAAATAGGGTATTGTTATCTACAATTTAAATTTAGGCATGTGGTGTAATGGCAGGCATCAAATCATGAAAGGTACGACCACTGGCAATTTCGCCAATCGCATGCATTTTCCATTCACCATTGTGGCGATAAATCTTTGCTAAAATCAGCGCGGTATGACTGCCTTGAGCTGATAAATTATAGCGAGCCACTTCGCTATTATTGCCCCCATTAACGATACGACAAAACGCATTGGCAACTTTTTCAAACGTTTGACCCGTAAAGCTATTCACGGTAAATACCAATGACTGTACATGAGCAGGGATACGAGATAAATCGACATTGATGACTTCATCATCGCCATCCCCTGCGCCTGTGCGGTTATCGCCTGTATGAACGATACTACCGTCCTTTGACTGCAGTTGACCAAACCAGATTGCATCGATGGGCTGTTTGCTCGCGTCAAACATAATGCAAGATGCATCCAAATCGATACTATCATTACTACCGCCGCCACCGAATAGACTGCCCAAAAAGCCACCGGATTTTGGGGTGGATGCAACATCCCACCCTAGACCCATTTTGATACGAGTCAGTGCCGTGCCTGCTTCTTTATCGAGAGAGATTTTTTGCCCTTTTTGTAAACTAACCGCCATCTTCATATCCTTTATTTAATGAGTTTTTATCATTATTTTAATGGTAAATTGCAGCTTAAAATCCGATTCAGCCGATATTTACGCCATATTGTTGGCACATAGCTGCTAAGCCACCTGCATAGCCTTGACCCACCGCACGAAATTTCCATTCGCCATTGTGTTTGTAGACTTCACCAAATACCATCGCAGTTTCGATGGAATAGTCTTCTGCTAAGTCAAACCGCACTACCTCTGCCCCTGTTTCTTCATTGACCACACGAATGAAGGCATTGGATACTTGACCAAAGTTTTGATTACGAGCTTGGGCATCGTGGATGGTCACAGTGACTGCAATTTTTTCAATATCGGCTGGTACTTGTGACAGGTTAACTTTGATCACTTCGTCATCACCGTCACCTGCCCCTGAGCGGTTGTCCCCGGTGTGTTCAACTGCACCGTTGTCAGATTTTAGTTGGTTATAAAAAATAAAGTCATGGTCACCGCGTACTTTGCCTGTATTATTAAGCAAAAATACGCTGGCATCTAAGTCAAACTCTGCCCCTGATGTGGCACGCTCATCCCAACCTAGACCAATTAATAACCGTGTTAGGGTAGGATCTGTTTTTGACAGGGATAAGTTACCGCCTTTATTAAGTGAAAT
>NZ_JBIQEC010000060.1:0-2020 GCF_045370505.1 Moraxella sp. 179-F 1C4 NHS
ACTATTGTTCATTAATCCCGTCAGGCTATGCTGCCTGACTCAAGCAAACCTGTCTCCGATAAAACCAGGACGGTTCAGATCTATAGGAAAGTATTCGACTGCTTCTACAAGAGTTGCTCAAGAAACTACTCCTAATATTTCATATTTAGATGATTTTACTGAGAGTGGAGATACCATCCATCATGGTACACATAGCACAGCTATTGGAGATGATGTTGCAACTGTAAATAATTTTAATAATGCAAATAATACTAATCAAGGACATAATGTTATTGTTCATGGGGCACTTAAATTTGATGAAATTGGCGGGATACCTGTTTTACAAAGGGATATTCCTATCTTACCCGAAACAGGCGGACCATATAAAAACTTGGGTGAAGTTCCATTTATGCCTTTAAGTATTGAGCAGGTAGCTGCAGCAGTTAAAGGAAATCCTTCATATATTCCTGGAACTCCAGTTTGTTTTGCTTCATGTTGGAGTGGCTCAAGCGGTACAGCGCAACAGTTAGCAAATGAGCTAAATGTTCCTGTATATGCTCCAACCAGACCAGTTGCATGGGATATAAAAAATGAACAATGGATACAACAAAGCAATGCCTCATATATTAGAAATGGTCAGTTTGTAGAACCATATATGCCTAGCATTAGTCCAGAATGGAAAATGTTTTATCCAAAAAATAAGTGAGTTTAAACAATGTTATATTTACCAAGATACTTTGAAGAAAATCCACCTAAGTTAAATGATCCTCTTTCTGAATGGTATTTAGGGGAAGATCTGTTAACTAATCTTCCTAAACTGTCAGACCATATAGGAAAATTAGATAAAAATAAGAAAGATATCATTCTAAAATATATGAAGAATGCAAATGTATTATCTATCGGCTTTCCTAGAAAGTTAGAGTTCGATAACTTTCCTGTCAATGATATAGCATTTAGTGATGGAACATATATCTGGACTGATGCTCATATACATTATGTAAATGAATATTCATTAGAATTACCTTGCGTTTTTTTAAATCATATTTATTCTTATCCCGGTTATTTAACGGATGGTCAAAAAAGAAACATTAAGAATTATAAATTAGAATCTCAAGAGATTATTGTTAATCCAGATAATTTAAAGGAACTATGGAAAAGGACTGAACATTTGCAATATTAAAAATTTTGATATGGTACAGTTCCGAATTTACAAGACCATATTGCACGTTAAAGAATTTCGTTGAGTGTTCCCAGACTTTTTCCTCGTGTCCAAAAAACGGTGGTTTTTTAGACATTTTATTTTGGGGTCAATTTACTCCTTTTTTAGGCTATTTTTGTATGTCAATTTGTCAATAAAACAACGTTAAATAAACCCATGACTGAGGCTTATCAGAAAGTTTCAATTACACTCAATGAAGAGTCGTTACTAAAATGGCTCAAGTACTATGCCAAATGAGCAATCTCATCAATTAACTCAGGTTTTTTGCCCAATAATTTAAGCAAGACTTGCGCTGAGCCACTCGGTTTACGCTGTCCTTGCTCCCAAGACTTTAAAGTATTGACCGAAATGCCCAATGACTTGGCAAATTGACTTTGCGACAAGCCTGTCTTCTGGCGGACTTGGCTAACTTCCGATACGGGTGCATACCGTCCTTCTCTCAATTGAGAAAGTGATTTGGCTAAACTGTCCTTAATCACAATCGCATCAGGATCATCTTTAATAACTGCTTCAACAATATTGGCAATATCTAAATCAGAAAAGTTGACAGGTTTCATGATTGGTTTCCTTGCTTTTCATTTTTTAATGACTTTAATTCTTTGGCAGAAATATTTTCTTTTTCATTTTTGGCATACACAGCTAGACAAACTATCAGTCCATCATCTAGCATATTGTAGTAAATAACTGAAGTTACGCACCGCTAATAGCCTTAAGCTGGGCAAAAGCCGACTGATTAGCAGAAATTAGTAACTTTAAACGCAAAGCGAAATGATTTAACTTGGTTTTGATTTTCAAACACTCAAGCTTAAACACCGCATACGT
>NZ_JBIQEC010000061.1:0-1321 GCF_045370505.1 Moraxella sp. 179-F 1C4 NHS
ATAGACCTCTTTTCTTAAGGGCTATTCTATCTTATTTGCTGCAATTTTTTGGTCTAGTTTTCGGGGAGTATTATACTGTACCACTTTGGTAAAATTCCCGGTGGCATTGTCGGTTTTAATGACACTAAATTCTGACCCTGTTGCGGGGGAGATGCTTTTGACTACCCCCGTAAATTTTTGTTTGCCTAGGGCATCGACAGTAAACCACGCTTTTTGCCCGATTTTCATTTTATCAATTTGGGTTTCTTTAAAATTGGCAATGACCCACATCGATTTTGGAATGAGGTAAACCAACTGCGTGCCTTGTGTCACCAGCTGACCGGTGCGGATATTGATTTGCCCTAATTTACCTGAGGTCGGGGCGGTGATTAAGCCATATTCTTGGTTGGTATTGGCTTGATTTAGCTGTGCATTGGCGCTTTTAATCTGTGCCACCAAACCAATCTTTGTCACTTCCGCGGTTTTTTGACCTTCGCGGGCGACATCGACACTGGCGATTGCTTGGCTCAACAGTGCTTCATTGTTTTTTACTGCCGCTTTGGCAGTATCGACTTCATTTTGTGACACTGCGCCAACGCCGACCAAGGATTCAAGTCGTTTAAGCTGTTGGATAGACAATTCTAACTGGGTTTTAACTTGTGCTACTTTTGCCTGCGCGGCTTTGACATCGGCTTTGCGCTGCTCGATGATTTGTTGTTGGTTGGCTAAATTGGTGGTCGCTTGTTCCAGTCCTGACTCGGCTTGTACTACTTGCTGTGAGTAGTTAGCACTGCTGACTTTAACTAACGGCTGACCTTGTTTGACGTCCTCAAAATCACTGACGTAGACTTTTTCGATATAACCATTAATTTGTGCCGACAATAGGGTGATATTGCCTTTGACATAACTGTTTTCGGTTTGTTGCAGTGGCGTATTAAACGGACCCAAATGCCATGCCCATAAAATCACCCCAACACCGAGCAAAAAAACCAATAACATGATAATTAAGGTAAGCGGCCTAGGCTTAATAATCTTTTCAGGCGCCTGTGCGGGTTTGTCATCGCTGTCATCAGCTGGCGCATCATTTTGGGTTTTTGCTTCACTACTCATGAGTTAGGTTTTCCGTAAGCATTTTATTGATGATTAAATTTTATTGGTCATTCAATTTATCATTAAACTGTTATTTAAAAAAACACTTATCTAACTGAAGTTACGCACCGCTAATAGCCTTAAGCTGGGCAAAAGCCGACTGATTAGCGGAGACGAGTAACTTTAAACGCAAAGCGAAATGATTTAACTTGGTTTTGATTTTCAAACACTCAAGCTTAAACACCGCATACGT
>NZ_JBIQEC010000062.1:0-1312 GCF_045370505.1 Moraxella sp. 179-F 1C4 NHS
TGAACCGTCCCGGGATTGTCGGAGACCTAAAACTCTGAGACAATACCCTTATGAAAAGCAAACAATACCCAACAGAAGTTAAGACACGAGCTGTCGAATTATTGATTGAATCACAAAAAGATTATCCCTCACTGTGGGCGGCCATCCAAGCCATCGCACCTAAATTTGGCTGCACGCCCGAAACCCTACGTTCATGGCATCAAAAGCACCTAGCTAAGCAAAATCCTGTGACCGTTAGCACTGAAAGCCAAGCGGCTCGTATCGCTGAGCTTGAGCGAGAAATCAGAGAACTCAAACAAGCGAACGAAATTATTCGCAAAGCAGCCGCTTTTTTCGCCCAGGCGGAGCTCGGCCGCCCACACAAGTGATGGTCAAATTCATCGACGATGAAAAAGAAAAATATGGGGTCGAGTCGATTTGCAGGATACTGCCAATCGCCCCATCCACCTACTATCGCATCAAAGATGAGCAGGATAACCCAGAAAAGCAATGCCGACGTAAACAAAGCGACAAACATCTCATGGCACAAATCAAACAGATTTGGCAAGCCAGTGGCTGTCGTTATGGCATTCGTAAAGTCTGGCATAAGCTTAAGCAAGATGGTCTGCCCAAATTAGGTCGTTGCACGGTTGAACGCCTGATGAAACAGCTAGGCATACAAGGCGTATGGCGAGGCAAAGGCAAAATCACCACTAAGCAGAGAGACGACCAAGACAAGCCTGCTGACTTGGTCAAACGTAACTTCAATGCAGATGCCCCAAACAAGCTGTGGGTGGCTGACTTTACCTACATTAAAACTAAATCAGGCTGGGTCTATACTGCCTTTGTCATTGACGTGTTCAAGCGAGTTATCGTGGGTTGGAAAGTATCCAATCGCATGGATACCCAATTAGTGCTTGATGCGTTAAATCAAGCTCTTGATGCTCGTGGCAGACCAAACGGAGTGATTCACCACAGCGACAAAGGTAGCCAGTACCTGTCGATTAAATATGGCGAACGGCTGAAACAGTCTAAGCTTGCTGCATCGGTTGGTACAACTGGTGATTCTTACGATAATGCCCTAGCTGAAAGTGTGAATGGGCTGTATAAAGCGGAGGTGATTGATTATTTGAAACAGGAATGGGAGGGTGTGAATGATGTTGCGCTAGCAACCCTTGATTGGGTACACTGGTTCAACCATGAACGATTGCATTCTACCAATGGATATGTATCGCCTGTTGATGCAGAAAATATCTACTATTGTTCATTAATCCCGTCAGGCTATGCTGCCTGACTCAAGCAAACCTGTCTCCGATAAAACCAGGACGGTTCA
>NZ_JBIQEC010000063.1:0-1250 GCF_045370505.1 Moraxella sp. 179-F 1C4 NHS
AGAAACCTTTGCGCGAATAAACACACAAAAGTTCATTAAATTGGTATAATACAATAAAATCAATCACCTAGCAAAAGACACGACTATGGCATGGAAACAAACAGGGCAACTCTCCCTAGCAGACAGTCTCATTAACGCTCACAAAGCCATCGAAGAATTAGATGAACTACACAACCTAATTGACTGGCAAACTATCGAGCAAACCTTACGCCACGTTCATAGCAGTGAGCGTGGGGAATCTGCCTTTCACCCTGTCATCATGTTTAAAGTATTACTCTTACAAAAACTCTATAACCTATCGGATCCAGCCATGGAAAAACAACTGGCACGAGACTTACTATTTCGTCGCTTTGTTGGCCTATCATTAACGGATGATGTACCCGACCATAGCACCATTTGGCGATACCACAAACACCTAGGTGAGCTTAGACTGATTGAACCATTGTTCAACCAAATCAATGAGCAACTAGCCCAACAAAACATTTTTATCAAAGCGGGCAGTGTCAGCATCATCGATGCCAGTATCGTTGAAGCTAAAAACAAACGACCTAAGAAAGGCAAACACACCGACAATACCCAAGATAACGAAGCCGCCTATGTCAGTAAAAAAGACAGTACAGGTAAAGTAAAAACTACCTACGGCTTTAAAATTCATCTCAACTGTGATGAAGACAGCTTTGTCAAAAAGGTTGAAACTACCCCTGCCAATGTCCATGATTCCCAATGTTTTACCACGCTGTTAACAGATGATGAATCAGCCGTGTATGCTGACAGTGCGTATAAAAGCCAAGCCCATGATGACTACCTTGCCGAGCATGAACCACCGATAAAAAATCATATTCATGATAGAGCATGGCGCAATACACCCTTAACCGAACAGCAAAAACGCAATAATACCCAAAAGAGCCAAACTAGAAACACCGTTGAGCGGGTCTTTGGACATTTTAAACTGCATTATGGGATGAGCAAAGCTCGTCATTTAGGGTTAATGCAATTTCATACCAGCACTTTGCTTGCAAGCATGGTGCATAATTTAAAAACTGCCCTAAGCTTGAAACGAAAATACGGACTCGCCTAGGGTTATTGTGTCTGTTGGTTAGTAAGCTCAGCCAATAGACACAAATTTAACAACCATTTGGAGATTTTATCCATGATTTAGCCATTGTTTTGCTTATTTCATTGCCATTCTTTGTTTTTTTTCGGTTTGGTGGTATGCCTCGAGCAAAGGGGCTGTTTCGTGCAAAGGTCTC
>NZ_JBIQEC010000064.1:0-1177 GCF_045370505.1 Moraxella sp. 179-F 1C4 NHS
GGCGACTTGATGATATCGATAAGCTATTCTTCTACTTTATGTGGATTTGTGGTAGTTTTTAATTTCTTTTACTATAGAACCCACCTAACTGGTGCGCCATAGCATGTACATAACCTAGCGAGGCATTATTAAACGCCATCCCTGCTAAGTATTGAGCATAGCTCATAGCCTCACGCGCTTCAATGTTTTCGCCATTTGCTACTGCTTGACGCAGCCATTGTTGAATCATTCGAATGGCTTTTTCAGCACAAGCATCTGTAATCGGATTTGCAGCAGTCGATACATACGCCTCTACCGCATGGGTTAGCGCATCCATACCTGTTGCCGCAGTTAAAGATGCAGGTTTTGCAGTCATCAGTCGAGGGTCATCAATAGCAATGAGTGGGGTACAACGCCAATCTACAATCGCCATTTTGACGTGGGTATCGGTATTGGTGATAATACAAAAACGTGTCATCTCTGATGCCGTTCCTGCAGTGGTATTGATAGCAATCAATGGTGTCATTGGCACTTTACTTTTATCAATACCTTCATAGTTACGGATATGACCACCGCCTGCCGTCACTAGACCAATCCCTTTTGCACAGTCATGTGACGAACCACCACCCAATGAGATGATAAAATCACAGCCGTTATCCTGATACGCTGTGACGCCATCGTGGACATTTTTGTCAGTTGGATTTGGCTCTGCGCCTGCAAATACGTAGCTATCAATACCTTGTTCGCTTAAATGTTTAATGATAATGTCTGGAACACCTGCTTTGCTCAGCCCTTGGTCAGTTACAATAAGCGCTTTTTTAGCACCTAGATCTTTGGCTTTTGAGCCCACTTCTTTGACACAGCCAGGTCCAAATAATGATACGCAGGGAATAAAAAAGCCACTGGTTTGATCGGAGATTTGCTTATAAGCCATGATTAAATTCCTTTTAATCTTTTATGTTAGGGGTATATAGTAATTTTATTCGTACGCCTAGTTTTTTATCATCATTACAACTAGATAAGATGTACTAATATATTTTTATAAAATATATTCTTATAAAATCACTATGACTTGATTTTAGTTCAGTCATCCAATGCGCTCTACCTACTATTAACCTACCTTAACCTGAATTCGACATAAGAAAGGATAAAAAAAAGAAGCCCAACATGCTAAAGTAAGTTCACCACAAACACCTTT
>NZ_JBIQEC010000065.1:0-1172 GCF_045370505.1 Moraxella sp. 179-F 1C4 NHS
GTTGCTGATTTGGGTGGCATGTACGCCATATTCTGCGGTTAATTCGTTGATTGTCTTTTGCTCTTTAATAGCTTCAATGGCAACTTTGCTTTTAAATTCAGCATTGTGACGTTTACGAACTTTTGTCATTAGATAGACCTCTTTGCTTAAGGGCTATTCTATCTTATTTGCTATGATTTTTTGGTCCAGTTTTCTGGGAGTATTATAAACTGCTTATAATCCCCTAACAGAAGAATAAGCAATGCAAGACCAAGAACTAAACCAACTAGCCACGCAAATGGCTAGCCAACTAAAAAGCATGAACGACTTCAAATCCATGCACAAACTCATGTTACAGCCATTCATCAATAACAGCTTAGAAGCCGAAATGAGTAAGCATCTGGGCTACGACAAACATCACAAATCCGAACAACCCAACAAACGCAACGGTAAAATGCGTAAAACCGTTAGCACAGAACTCGGTGACATCCAAATTGACACCCCACGAGATAGGGACAGCAGTTTTGAACCACAGCTCGTCAAGAAGCATCAAACCCGCGTTTGATTCAGCGAAAAAAGTGGTGTATTTAGCAATGCTCAATGCATCTAAAAAATGGACGATGCCAATCCGTGACTGGACTTCTGCTTTGAATCGGTTTACGATTGAATTCGGTGACAGAGTTGAACCTTTTCTTTAATCCTAAGTGCAGTTACACAGATTCTGAAAAAGGCTCTATTGACTGATTTAGCACGGTATCGTTCATTAATTGATATCATCTGACCCAAGTTTTTGTTTTAAAGCTAGATGAGTGGGTTTGTTAGACGCTATTTAATAGACAAGTTAATTTACAAAAATAGAGGCGATTTGCCTCTGTTTTTTCGCCTAAATGGAAGTGTCCAAAAAACCGACGTTTTGTAGACAACTTAACAATTTTCTGTGTTGACCCCTACAAAGAATGCTGCTATTACCAAAGCGATTGAGTATTGCCTAAAACGTTGGACAGCGTTAATTCGCTATGTAGATGATGGCAGTCTGCCCATAATAATTGGGCGGAGAATCAGATGCGTCCTTGGGCACTCGGGCGTAAGAAATGGTTGTTTGCAGGGTCGCTTGAAAGTGGTCAGCGGGCGGCGATTGTTATGTCGCTCATTCAATCTGCAAGATTGAATGGTCTTGACCCGTATGCGTATTT
>NZ_JBIQEC010000066.1:0-1169 GCF_045370505.1 Moraxella sp. 179-F 1C4 NHS
GATTTGGATAGGTTAGGGCGGTTAGCCAGTGACCTGATTAAACTCATTGATGAGCTGGCAGAAAAAGATATTGGCTTTAAAGCGATTAACTCGCCGATGGATACCACAACACCTGCAGGACGGGCGTTTTTACAAATTCAAGCGGCGTTTGCAGAGATGGAGCGTAATATTATCCGCCAGCGGGTGAAAGAGGGGATTGCGGCTGCTCGGGCTCGTGGTCGTAAAGGTGGTCGACCTAGAATCATGACGGCTGAGAAACTTAAATATGCCCAACATCTGATGGCTGATCAAACCAAAAGCATTCCAGCGATTTGTAAAGAATTGGGCGATATTCCCAGTAGTACGCTATATCATTATGTGACGGCGAAAGGGGAGTTGAAGAAGGCAGGAGTGGATTTGCTAAGTTCTGAATAACCTTCGCATTACCTGTTTTTTTAAGCCTATAGCATTTAAATTTTGAGGTTAATCTTAAATGAATAGTCTGCTATACTACTACAATGTAGTATGTGAAATTATTTATGTTTACCATTGTCGAAACGCCTTTATATATAAAAATGGTTGATAGCCTATTAACCAAAGAAGAACAGGGCGAACTGCATACCATGATTAGCCAAAATCCTGATATTGGTGATGTTGTTCCTAAAAGTGGCGGTGTTCGTAAGGTGCGTTTTGCTAGGCAAGGTGGTGGTAAAAGCGGTGGTGTTAGAGTGATTTATTATAATCGCTTAGAAAACGGTAAAATCTTTATGCTATTGGTTTATGCCAAGGCGAAAACCGAAAATATTCCTGCTCATATACTAAAAGACTTGGTAAAGGAGTTAGACACATGGCAATAAAAAGCATGAAAGACTTAGATACTATTAACTTGGCTAACCATGAATTTACCGGGGATGAGCTCGGGGCATTATTGCTTGAAAGTGTCCGACAAGCTAAAGCCGGACAGGGTGTGGTACGTGAGCAACCTATTGTTAACGAAGCCATTGAAGCCAGACAGAATGTGGGACTATCACAACGAGAATTTGCTGAGATTCTAGGTGTATCAGTTCGAACTTTACAAGCTTGGGAGCAAGGAAAACGCTATCCATCAAAGGCGGCTAGCGTTCTGCTGAAAATTGCAAAAGTTGAACCCCAAGTGCTACTGCGCGTTGCTCATTAAAAACTTTTGCTGT